>CAMATU010000020.1 GCA_945861225.1 Klebsiella pneumoniae | reverse complement strand
TTCAAGTACAAATGGGCCTGGCAAAAATATCTGAACGCCTGCGCCAATCATTGGATGCCGCAGGAAATTAACATGACCGCCGACATCGCGCTGTGGAAAAGCCGCGACGGCTTGACCGACGACGAACGCCTGATCATCAAGCGCAATCTTGGTTTTTTCTCGACTGCGGATTCCCTGGTCGCGAACAATCTGGTGCTCGCGGTATATCGACTGATCACCAATCCCGAGTGCCGCCAATACCTGCTGCGACAGGCTTTCGAAGAGGCGCTGCACACGCATGCCTACCAGTACTGTATCGAAAGCCTAGGCCTCGACGAGGCCGAAATCTTCAACATGTACCGCGAAATCCCGGCGATCCACGACAAAGCCTCGTGGGCAATGCGGTTCACGGAAAGTCTGGGCGATCCGCTATTTCGTACTGGCACCCCAGCCGCCGATCAGCGCCTGCTGCGCGATCTGATCGCGTTCTATGTGGTGTTCGAAGGGATTTTTTTCTATGTCGGTTTCGTGCAGGTGCTGTCGATGGGCCGACGCAACAAAATGACCGGGGTTGCTGAACAGTTTCAGTACATCCTGCGTGATGAATCGATGCACATGAATTTTGGCATCGACGTCATCAACCAAATCAAGGTGGAGAACCCACACTTGTGGACCGAGGGCTTCCAACGAGAAATTGCGGCTTTAATCACGGATGCCATTACCTTTGAAATCCGCTATGCGCAGGACACCATGCCGCGGGGAATTCTTGGTTTGAACGCGAACATGTTCGAGGAGTATCTGCACTACATCGCCAATCGACGGTGTGCGCAAATCGGGTTAGCCGAGCAATACCCTGGAGCAACCAATCCGTTCCCGTGGATGAGCGAGGTCATTGACCTCAAGAAAGAAAAGAATTTTTTCGAAACACGGGTGACGGAATATCAGACTGGCGGCGCGCTTAGCTGGGACTAATTGGGCATTAGACCAGACCTCCTCAAATGGAGCTAAGCGCACTGCATTGGCCGGTGATCGGGTATCCGATCACCGGCTTTTTTTATTCAGAATGGCCAAGCGTCGCTGCGAGGCGGGCCATCTCATGGCGGCCAAAGATTTCGAGTCGACAAGCGACGCGCGCATGTAGGCTTGGAAAGAACGGATCAACCACGCCGGCAGCAGCCAACTCGAGTACACCAAGGCTGGGGCGATGACTGATCGCTTTCACTAACGCGAGATCTGTACCTCCCAGCTGGGCCATCAGCCATAACGCAAGGCTGTCCGCACTCACGCGCCAGTCCGCCGGCAGATCATCCATCAACGCCACATCGTCGAGACTGGGCAACCAGACCGTGCAGCCGACATGGTCAGGCCGCGCCTGTAACGCTGCCACTGAACTCGCCGCTGCCAGCCGCGGTTCCAGGGCTTGCAGCATGAGACCGAACTGAGCCATCCCTAGGATCGCCATCGGATGCGCAGCAGCATCGGGATAATCCCAATGCTGCTGCATCTCGCGGGTGGCACGCGTGAAGGGTCCGCCACCGGGCACCACGACGCACGGCTCGGCAGTAGTCGCCAAAATTTTGAGCCAGGCTGGCAGTTCGGGCGCCTGCGCCAGACTGCCGCCGAGCTTAACTACCCAACCCTTGAATCTCGGCATGCGCGAAGACCTCCAGCATGGCGGCGGCTTTAGCGAAACATTCCTGGTACTCGGCCTCCAGTTCGGAATCCATCACAATCCCGCCGCCCGCCCAGCAATACAGGCGATCGCGATGCTGCACGAGGGTGCGGATGGCGATGTTCGTATCCATATTGCCGTTGCAACTCACATATCCAATCGCGCCGCAGTACACCCCGCGCCGGAACGGCTCGAGCTCTTCAATAATCTCCATTGCGCGAATTTTGGGCGCGCCCGTAATAGAACCGCCAGGAAAGCACGCGCGGAGCACGGTGAAGGGCGAGCAGTCCGGCGCGATGCGCCCTCGCACGGTGCTCACCAGGTGATGGACCTTGGTGTAAGTCTCAATGGCAAATAACTCGGGCACCTCGACACTGCCGACGAGGCAGGTTTTACCGAGATCATTGCGCAAGAGATCGACGATCATCACGTTCTCGGCACGATCTTTCTCACTCACGGCCAATTCCTGGGCGAGCGCCGCGTCTTCCGCCGGATCGTGGCTACGCCGCCGTGTCCCCTTAATCGGCTTGGATTCCACCACTAAATTCTCGATGCGAATGAAACGCTCCGGTGAGGAACTCAGAAGCGCGCCGCCGGGGAGCGCCATGAACGCCGAGAACGGCGCTGGATTCAAGTGGCGCAGACGCTGATAGGCGTCCCATGGCGAGCCCCGAACTGTCGCTGAAAAGCGTTGTGCAAGGTTCACCTGGTACACATCGCCTTCTTCGATATAGCGCTTGATTTTGCGCCAAGCCGCGGCGTATTGCGCAAAGTCAATTTCCGGTCGGACCTGCGATACCACTTCAAAGGAAGTTCCAAACGCCGCAGGAGTCACCGAGGTTTGCGCGCACGCGGCATGGCGCAATATTTCCGGCGATGATTGCGCGCGTGGATGCGACACCAAAAAAGCTTGGCGGCGCTCATGATCGACCACGATAGCGTGTTCGTAGATGCCAATCGCCATATCAGGTAGGTCGATATCGCGCTCGGCGTGCACCGGAAGCTGTTCGATGCGACGCCCAAGATCGTAACCAAAATAGCCGAGCGCACCGCCGACGAACGGCAATTCCGAAGGCACTTCGCCAAGCGCCGCGAGCGCGCTTGCCACCAATCGAAACGGATCGTCAGTGCTGTGTGTCACCTGCTCGCCGTGGCGAATCTCGGTTATGCCGCCGAGCGTCAGCAACATGGTCTGGGGATCACTCGCGAGTACATCGTAACGTCCGCGCGCGCCTGCCTGCCGGCAGCTATCGAGAAACACGAACCACGGACGCTCGACCAGACGTGAGGCGAGCGGTCCGCTGTCGCGTGCATAGGGCAAGTTTTCTACGCGGACACTTGCCGTCATAAGTGAGCAAGCGCGGCCAGGCGCGCCAGCGCGATGGCGGGCGCACAATGCGAAGCTTGGGCGGCAATCTGGCGCGGGATACCGGCGAGATCCGCAAAGTCTACGTATTCCAACTGGCGAATGAGTGCCACCCGGCGGGCGAGAAATTGTCCGACGCCAGCGCCGATTAGCACGGTGCCCGCAGCGGGAGGCATGCGGCTGGCGACTAACGACATGGCTTCGACAATGCTGACGAGCTGAGTGACGCTGAGATAATGTGCACACTCGCGGAGCGCGGCGTAGTCCGCAGGAATTGCGTCCTCTCCTAACATCCGGGCCAGGCGCTGCAGGCTGTGGGCGACATCAGCCGGACGCTGATCGGCGCTCGGCAACATATCGGCCCCCACCGGCAATTCGTCGGTGATGCGATAAACATCTGCCATATTCGCAAAAAATTCCGCGGCCATTCCGCGCCACTGACCGCGCCACGGAACCCGTTGACTGACTGCCATCACCGGGGTGCGACAAACCCCGGTATAGACCAACTCTCCCGTCGCCATCCGCGTCGCGTCCGTGAAGCCACGCGCGGCGCATTGCCCACCGCGCAATGGAATCAAGTCGGTCGTGGTGCTCCCAATATCCAACAACCAGCCTGCATCGACCAGGGTTGCCGCATACGCGGCAGTGGCATGCCAATTCATCGACGCCACCTCCTCCACCTGATCGCGCGCGGCGCGCACGTTAGACCACCCGGCGGCCCGATAGACCCACAGGGTCCCGCCAAGCTGCGTTTCCAGCACCGCCAAAATTGCCGTGACGCCCTCAGTGCGAGTGGCGAACACATCGCACAACTCACCGGTCATGGAAATGGCGTGCACGCCGGTTTGCAAGCCGAACTCCGCGACCAGCAAGGACAGTGCATCGCGCAGCACGCTTGCGCCCTGCCACAGCGGACAGGCTAACTGGCGCACGACGAGCACCTCGCCAGCCGCATCCAGCGCAGCAAATTTCAAATGCGCGCCGCCCACATCCCAACCGTAGTACTGCGCCCGCATGGGTTCTAAGATTGCCTTCCTGGATCACATCGAGAGCTGCTCATCGTGCTCACTGTACCCGTATTGGATTTACTGGATGGCCTGGTCGTGCACGCCGTGCGCGGCGAACGCACCGCTTACCGACCGCTGCACACGCCACTCGCGCCGACCTCGCACGCGCCGGCAATCCTGGCCGGACTGTTGGGTCTCTATCCATTCCGTCATTGCTATCTGGCCGATCTCAACGCACTGCAGGGACGTGGCGAGAGCGATCATGAGATAGCGGACCTCGTGGCGCAACACGCCCAGCTGGAGTTTTGGGTGGATGCCGCCTTTGGCGCGCGCACCACTTTGCCGGTGTATCTCGCGGCCCCCAATGTGCGCTGCGTGATCGGCAGTGAATCCTTGCGGGATCTGTCGGCCTATCTTGCCTGCCGCGCGCGGTGCGCGGGACGCTTGGAGCCGATCCTGTCGTTGGATCATCTGGCTGGCGCCGCGCTCGGGCCCTCTGCGCTTTTCACGCAACCCGCCTGGTGGACCTCGCGGGTGATTGCGATGAATCTGGATTATGTCGGGAGTTCGCGCGGGCCAGATCTGGCCCTGCTCGCCCGCTTGCAGCACAGCGCACCGGACTGCGCGGTGATTGCGGCCGGGGGGGTGCGGGACGCCGCCGATCTACACGCCTTGCACACCCAAGGGGTCGCTGCGGTCCTGCTCGCGACGGCGCTGCATGATGGTCGAGTGTCCGCGCCAGCACTGGCGGCAGCGGACATCTCATAGCCCAACCGACATCGCTAAAAGCAAAACCCCGCTTGCGCGGGGCTTTGTCTCACCGCCGAAAGGCGACGTTTACTTGGCCTGGAAGGGGTGGCTGGACTTGCCCTTCTGCGCGACGACCTGGGCGGCCTTCGGCTCACGCGCAATGGCGCGTTTGATCGACTCTTTCACCGCCTGGTAGTTATAGTCCTGGATTTTTTTGTCGTCTTCGGCGAGCCAATGAATAAACACGCCAACGCAAATGAAGATGTCATCCGCTTCATTCATCGGGATGGTGCCGTCTTCGACACAATCCGCGACTGCCATGGCCACACCGCGTTGCGCGGGACCGAACATCTGGACTGCCTGCTTCGAGCCCTTGATGGTCACCTTGTTGAACATCACGGTGTTCGGCTTGGTCGCCAGATTTGGTGCTACCACTGCCAGCAAGCTGCTGAAGCCGTCCTTGTTATTCGTGATGCAATTACAGAAAGCGGTTTCGGCGGCGCTGCCGCGCGGTCCCATGATGAGATCAATGTGCGCGACTTCGTTGCCGTCACCCACCAATGATTCACCCACTAATACTCTATCTACAACAGCCATTGTGCGTTCTCCTCTAATGTGAATTTTTGCCTAAGTCGTTTTTGGGTCATTTAGGGTTCGCCTGTGCGCCAGACGGGACGCTTAGCCCGTGATGTCTGGGTGGGGCGGTATCCAGCAGCCATGCCAACAAGCTGGCCACGGTGAGATCCGCGCTGGTTCCCGGATTCACCCCCTCGTTTTTTAGCGCGTTATCGAACGCTGAAAGGAGCGACCTGCGACGCGCTGGATTCTGGCACGCTTTCCACGTCGATTCCACCGCCTGCCCGCGCTGCTGGATTTCGACTGCGGCTGCGGTGCCGAGCTTACGTGCGATGTGCGTATCGGGAAAAGCGCTCAGAAAACCCATATAACAGGCCGTCGTCGCCAGCGACAGCACAGATCCCTGCTGACAGCTTGCGCGCAAGGTGGGCACTCCCAACTGAAAGACCGCCTCGAACCCATTGGCGTACTGCGCAGAGAGTGCATCGCGCGCCTTGGCAAGTGCCATGATTTCAAGCAAAGGCAAGGTGGGCGCGTCAGCGACGTCCTCGCGCGCGGCGGTGCCGAGACCGGCAGGATTCGCGCGACGAATCGCCGTGAATACGGCCACGGAATCCGCCACCGTCGTGCCCGCCAAAACCTCGCGCAAGCTCGCGCGTAAGGATTGACTGGCGCGGCGGCGGAGTGCCGCGTGCATCAAGGGCACTGCTAATAACAAAATCCCGAGATTCGTGTTGCAGCCAACGGCCGCCAAGGTCGCGTCCACCGCTGCACAGACACTGGCGCCAACACCCGCGCCAGTCGCGGACGCCGGCGCCACCGCGACCGCCGCGCTCACCAAAAAATCTCGTGCGGTCATGCGATGCCCGGGACTTAGCACACTGACATTGCCAGGCTTCACAGCCAACACGTCGTAACGACAGGCGGTGCGAAAGGCGTCCATCACCCACGCGCGCCGCGGCGCGTCGTCGCCGTCGTTCATCGCGCAGGACGCAGACGGCGGCAGAAGGCGTCCACCAGCGCGTCGGTCACCGCCGCCCCGGTTGCCTGGGTGAGCCCCCACCACGCAGGCACGCCATTCACCTCACCCACACACCACTGCCCTTGCGCATCCTGCATGAGATCAACACCGGCGTAGTCGATCTCCACCGCCGCTGCGGCGGCGGCCGCCAGTCGCGCCAGCGCTGGTTCTAACGGGGCTGCTACACAGGTCGCGCCCTGGGCGCGGTTCGTAATCCAGTGCGCGCTAATTCGCTCCATGGCGAAGCGCGCCACGCCGTCGATCACGAGCACCCGCCAGTCGCGATAGGGCGGCCCGCCGCGCGACAAATATTCCTGCAGATAAAAAACACCGCCCACCGGCGCCGCCGCGGCGAGCGCGGCTGTTGAATCAATGCGCAGCAGACCTTCGCCCTGCGAACCGAATAGCGGTTTCATCACCAGCGAACAACCTGCCGCGAATAATGGCGCCGCAATCTCTGTTGCCCTGGCCACCGACTCACACACCCAGGTGCGTGGGGTGGGCAAGCCCTGCAGCGCCAACTGGAAACTCGTCAGCGCTTTATCGACGGTACGCTCAATCGCGCGCCCACTGTTGAAGACCGGCACGCCACACTGCGCAAGGCAATGCAGAAAATCGAGCCGCAGCACGACTTCCTCCAAGCTGCCACCCGGCACACCGCGCACAAACGCGCCAGCGGGCAGCGCGCCGGCGAAACCCGGCAACAGCATGCGCGGCTGTGCGTCAGTGATTTCGAAGGTGCAATCCTTGAGCGAGCAATACTCAGCTTTGAGCCCGCGCGCAGCCAGCGCGGCCACCAACATCCTGCCGTGCCAGCCCGGATCATCGGTAAAAATAACGATGCGTGGATCGCGCGCGAAACTCGCCCTCATCCGCCGAAGGAGAGATCCAACAGATCTTCACGTAACGCACCACCGGCAAAGGAGCGCCCGGACTTCATCGCGGTGACAGTGCACTGCGCGGGCGAGAACAGCAGCGGATCGATCTGATAGAAATCGTACTTGTAGTCTTTAAAAATTTTGCCGAACGGTTTGCCAAAATCCTTGGAGGCCGAGCTTGGCAGCGCTGCCGCGAGATCGCGCGCCACGTCATCTTCCACATCAACATAGAGCTGTACATTACCGCCAAATAGAATCGCGTCGTTGGTGCGGCCCATCGCAGTGATGAAATCGCTCGAGGGCGGCGGCACTGGTGCCGTGCCTGCGCCATCGACCAATTTGTCCAGCGGGAATTTCAACGCGTGAAGTTTATGCAGCGCGACTTCCAGGACGCGCGCCACAATTTGTACGCCACCGGCAAGACTCGAAGTGGGCGTGAGAATCAACGTGAGCTGCGCGGGCTCGATTGCGCAATAGCTGGTGATCTTATCGATGATTTCCGGTGGCGGGATGCGATCGACCTCTAATACCAGGCAGGTATCTGCCGGCGGATTGCGGTAAGCCAATTCCTTAAAAAGCTCCTCACGGCTACCAACCGAGCGCCCGGGTCCCGAGCCGAGCGCATTAAAGCCTTCTTTGCCTTTGCCATGATTGAGACTCCAGCCCGCGTACTGCGACGCGAGACAGGCCGTGACCGGATCACTCGCGTGCACATCCACCTGCCAGAGCCAGCGTTTAAACGGCGACGACGCGCGCAAGCTGACCTGACCAAGCCCGCCCATGCAGATTTCGCTGATGAGACGACCCGCTTCCAGGCCGCCTGGATACGCGATTCCGGCATCAATGATGCGGGTGCCGCCCGGCAAGGTGGACACGCCGACGCGATAGCGCGCGGGCTCTGCCAGCAATCGAAGCACTAACGGTTGCGCGCATAGATTCACATTCGCGCGCGGCAAAAGATTCTCGGTCAGCATGGTTTCTCTCCGAAACTGGTGATTTTTTGAATGCTCGCGAGCCGCGAGTTGAGCAGCGCAAGCGTAGCCCCTGCATTGCCACTCGCAGCCTGAATCGAACACAGTGGCGCGCCGGCTGACACCACGCTACCGGCGCGTGGTCGGTCCGCTACCCAACGCGGCCAGTCTAGCGATTTTGGAATTTGAATGGCATCCGTCGCGTAACACACGAGATGCCCACGAACGGTCTGGCGTGCGACCAAAGCCGGTAATGGTTGGTCACGACAGGCGGCGAGATGGGCTGCGAAAGCGGCGCCTGCGGGATAGGTCAAATCAAAGGTCGCCGTCGGCCGTGGGTTCAGATCGACCACCGCCAGATCGCGACCGTCAGCGATGAAATCGAAGCCACACAGTCCGCGCCAGGCAAAATGTCGCGTAATGCGTCGCGCATAGTCTGCGCAGGCCTGCTGCACCTCGGTCGGCAATAACGCGCCGGCCAGCGCGCCCCCATAGCGATACGGCATCGCGCGCGAGGGTTGCAGGTTCAGATGCTGATTGAAACCCAGTTCAAAGATTGAATCGTGCATCGCGAGGAAGGTGCAGGAATACGACTGCCCGGTCACCACACGCTGTAAATACTCCGCCGGCAGTACCGGCGATCCCGGCGCATAGGGTTGCACATGCCAACCGCCGGCCGCCGCGCAACGCTTGCGCAGCCAGCCATGATCCCCTTGTGCCGTGCGCACGACGCTCGGCACAGGCACACCAAGCGTGGCCAATTCACGCGCCAGTAATTCTGGGCTTCGTAGCCACTGCAGGGCCGCGAGATCGCTGCCCAGCACAGCGCCCTCGTGGGCGAGGGTACTTAGAAGTTCGGGCTGCGCTTCGAGACCACCGCCCCACACGACTGTCGCATCGGGCATCTGTCGGCGTACACGCGCGACGACGGCTAACACCTCATCGGCATCCAATAAACCTTCGGTATTCGCCGCCACCACCGAGACGCTCGCGGCGGCGGCCTGAGTATCGGCATCACCAAAGCGATCAATGACGATTGGCACGCAACCGGCACTGCGTGCCGCAGTGGCCAGTTGGCGCCCCGCCTGGGCGAGGACGATAATCGTCTCAGCGCGCGGCGACGATCTGGCGGGCGAGCGCAAACGCTTCGTCAAAGGAGAGATAGATCGGCACCGACGATTCATACATGCGGGTGAGAAGCCCAGTGTGGACGCGATACTTCACATCACCGACCGCGAGTGCACCGATCCCGACGCCGCCACTCGGCGCTTGTAATGGCGCGCCGTTGTCTTTGAGTTTGATGCCCTCGATACCGGTGGGCGGCACCGCGTTCGCATCCACGGCAACCGCCAGTTTGCGCGCCTTGTGCAGCGCTTCGAGATCGACGATGCGCACACCCGCCTTGGCGGTATTGAAAATCACCTCGGCGTCATCGAGAATTTTCGCTAACGCCGCAGGCGAGCCGCCATCGGCCCCGTGCAATTCGCATCCGAAGCGTTGCGCAATAAGTTGCGCGGCCTGCGCTGCTTGTTCGGTCCCACGATTGCTGACCAGATAAACCTGCGCCGCGCAGCGCGCGGCGAGCAGCCCCACGCAGGCGCCCACCGGCCCCGTTCCGCCAAAGATGACCACCCGCTTACCGGCGAAATCCGTGCTGAACTTTACGTGCAACCAATGCTCGGCCATCGCCACCATTGCGGCAGCGGTCGTAATTGCCCCACTGGGATCGGCCAGCACCGAGACTGCGAATGGCGGCACCATCGCGCGGCGCGCCGCCTCCAACATCTCAATCGCCAATTCGAAGTCACGACCACCCACAAAGATTCCGGTGCGCCGCACGCCTTCCGGACTGCGCGAGAAAATCGTGTCCTGGGTCAGCGCATGAATTTCTTCCAAGGTGACATTGCAGTACGGGATCACGGCATCGTAATGCGCCTCATAGGCCATGTTGATGTCGAACGGGCTGACATACTTGGTCGGACTAAAAATATGCAACAGGTAGGGATCTTTCAACTTCATACCTCTTAACGCGATTCAACGCTGGCGCCGTGATTGCAGCCGGCGACGATTTGAAACTGCAACGCGGGGTGACGCGCTTCACCAAAATCCCGAATGGCCGCGGCGCAAGCCTCATCCGGGGCGAAAACAAAAGCCGTCGGTCCCCACGAACTCTGACCAATGCCTTGCAAATTGAACGCGTGCCCGATCTCGGCGACCGCCGTCGCCACACTTTCACTAGTATAGGCCGAGCCTCCCTGCGCTGGGGCAAAGTAGGCACCAACCCGCGCTTGGATTTCAGCCACGGCGCGTGAAAATTCCACGAAGTCGCCTTCGGCGAGCGCGGGTAACAGCCCTACCAGGCACCAGCGGGCGAGGGCCGCCGCTGCTTGCTCCGACATTGGTGGCAAGTTTTCAAACGCGCTACGTTCAGCGGCCCCATTCAACCCTTGGTGAGCGTGATCGAACACCAGCACTATCCGCCAGGCAGGGGGAAATTCCAGTCGCGCGAGGAGCGGTGCAAGTGGGCTCGACGGCCCGCGTCCACCATCGACCAGCAGACCACCCTGCGCGAACGCAGCAATACCGATCCCCGAGCGCGCGCCGCGGCCGACGACTGGTGCGAGGGTGCGGATGTCGCAGTCGCGCGCGAAGAGTGTGGCGAGCGCCTGCGCTACCGCGAGCGCGAGTTGCGTGCCAGAACCGAGACCCGCGTGACTTGGCGCCACGGCTCTAACCTCAAGCCTTAGCCCCTGCCGTGCTTGCAACCAAGCCCAGGTTTGGGTTGCTGCCGCGCGCGCCCGCACGATTTCCAGGCCGTGCACTTCCAGTCCCTCGCTGGTGGTAAGTTGCGCCGAAATTTCGGCATCGAGACCGGTGATCGCGAGGCCAATACTGCCGAAGCGTCGCCCGATGCCGCCGTGCAGGTCGATAAAGCCGAGGTGCAGCCGGGCCGGTGCGCGAACGTGAATTATTGGCGGCATCAAATCCTAACCGTGGGCGGCGTATGCCAAGTGGTGCATGGTGCAGGTCTCATCGTCACTAACGCTGCCGTTGCGCGCAGCGCACTTTATCACTAGCGCACGGGTAGTTGATGCAGGAGCACTGTGCTACCTTATGCCCCAGTCGCCACGGACGATGCGAGCGTGGGCAGACCCAAGCTGGTCCCATTTTTTTTCAGCTGGCAACGCCGTGCTCAAAACCTCTACGTCTACTGCGCAAACTCCGGTCACGCATGGTGACGTCGCCTGTCCCTTCTGCGGATTGCTGTGCGACGATCTCAGCGTGCGTATCGATCAGCTGCAGGTCACACCGCTCGCGAACGCGTGCCCGAAGGCGCTTAACGCCTATGCGGCTGCCGGTGCGCTCGGCCAAGCGTCCGTCAACGGCAAAAATACCCCCTTGGACCAGGCCATGCGGCACGCCCTGCAGCTGCTGCAGAAAAGTCGGCGCCCCTTGCTGGCCGGGCTAGGCACCGATGTCGCCGGACTCCGCGCGACCTTGGCACTCGCCGAGAAATGCCATGCCATGGTCGATCATCTGCACAGTGCGGGGGCCAATCTCAACCTCCGGGTGCTGCAGAGCCGGGGCTGGCAGACCACCACGTTCAGCGAAGTGCGCAATCGCGCAGATTTGGTGGTGTTGGTCGGCGTCGATTTGAACAGTAATTATCAGAATTTCATGCGCCGCTGCCTGAGCCCCGCAGACGCCCTGCAACCTGCACGGCGGGCCGCGCGGAGGGTTGTCTATATCGGCCCAGTCACCCAGGCGCCGCGCGATGCTGCTGGCCTGCCGCTGGAAGTCATCGCGTGCACAGCGGCAGAACTCACGAGCAATGTGCGGGCGCTGCAAGGCCTTGTCGCTGGCCAGCGGTTGAACCTCGCACGCGGCAAGCGCGGCACCGGGTTACACGCGCTCGCCGAACAAATAAAAGCCGCTGACTACACGGTGTTGGTGTGGGCGCCAGGTCAATTGCCGGCCGTTGATGGCGATCTCACGATTAGCGCCGTGTGTGAACTGGTGGCGGATATTAACCGCACCCGGCGGGCCGCCGGCCTCGCGCTGGGTGGCGATGATGGCGCGCAGTCCGCAATCGCGGTGTCCTCCTGGCTGACGGGATTTCCGAGCGGCGTATCCTTTGCAGGCGGGCAATTGGAATACGCGCCGACAACCCTGAACACTGCCCGCATCGTGACCGACGAACTGGCGGATCTCGTGCTGTTTATCAGCAGTTTCAGCCGCCGTGAACCACCGGTCTCCGAGCTACCTACCATCGTAATGGCGCCGCCCGGATTCAAGTGTGTGACGCCGGTCGCGGTTTATTTGCCGGTGGGCGTGCCGGGGATTGATCATGCCGGCCAGTTGGTGCGCGCCGATGGTGTGGTCACCTTGCCCCTGAAGCAGCTGCGTGCGTCCGCACTCCCCTCCACCGCCGAACTCCTCATGCGCCTGCACGCGGGCTTGAAGTAGCGCCCTGTGACCACCCCTCATCTCACCGAACTGCGCGGCGGCCGAATCTACGATCCGCAAGCTGGCATTGATGGCGAAACGCGATCGCTCTTCTTCAGCGCGGATCTTGGCATCGTGGCCGCACCTGCCGATCCCGCTGAAGTGCGCGAAGTCCTGGACGTGACTGGTTGCGCTGTGATGGCCGGCGGCGTGGACATCCATACCCACATCGGTGGCGGCAAGGTCAATATCGCGCGCATGCTGTTGCCGGAGGAACATCTCGCAACCCGCACTGCACGTGGCCAACATCCACATCTCGGCAGTGGCGTTGCCACGCCTTCCACGCGCACCGCGGGGTATCGCTATGCGGAGATGGGCTATACCGCCTGCTTCGAGCCCGCGATGTTGCCGGCCAATGCGCGCCATGCGCACATGGAACTGGCGGATACGCCAATGGTGGACAAGGGTGCCTACGCGCTCCTCGGCAACGACGACTTCTACCTGCGCAACCTCGCCAATGGTGCTGATCGCGCCGTGCTCAGAGACTATCTCGCGTGGACCTTGCACGCCGCGCAGGCACTGGCCATCAAGGTCGTCAATCCCGGTGGCATCAACGCGTTCAAGTTCAATCAGAGAAAGCTCGATCTCGACGAACAGAACAGCGCTTATGGCGTTACGCCGCGGCAAATCCTGCTGACCTTGGCCGAAGATATCCACACCCTGGGCCTCGCCCATCCGTTGCATATTCATGGCTGCAATCTTGGCGTGCCGGGCAATCAGGACACCACCCTGGCGTCGATCAACGCCCTTGCCGGACTGCCCGCGCATTTCACGCATATTCAGTTTCACAGCTATGGCGCAGAGGGCGATCGTAAATTCTCGTCCGGTGCGCAGGTGATTGCCGAAGCAATCAACGGTGCCAAGAATATTTCGGTCGATATCGGGCAGATCATGTTCGGCCAGACGGTCACCGAATCCGGCGACAGCATGCGCCAGTACGCGGGCAGCGCGTTTGCATCACCTAAGAAAAGCGTGTTGATGGATATTGAGTGTGAGGCTGGTTGTGGCGTCGTGCCCTTCAAGTACAAACACCAGAATTTCGTCAATGCGCTGCAATGGACGATTGGGCTCGAACTGTTCTTAAGCATCAACGATCCGTGGCGCGTGTTCCTGACCACCGATCATCCGAACGGCGCGCCGTTCACGAGCTATCCGCATTTGATTCGCCTGTTGATGGACCGTACCTTCCGCCAGGAAATGCTCGCCACGATCAATCCCGAGGCCGCCGCCGCCAGTCATCTCGGCAGCCTGGAGCGCGAATACAGTCTGTATGAAATCGCGATTCTGACGCGCGCCGCCCCGGCCCGCAGCCTCGGGCTCACGAACCTCGGCCACCTCGGGCTTGGCGCGCGTGGCGATGTGACGGTGTATGTCGACCACCCGGATCGTGAGCGCATGTTCACCACCCCGAAATACGTTTTCAAAGCCGGGCAGATGATCGTGCGTGACGGCCGGATTATCGCCACGCCACAGGGTGCGACGCATGTGTCGCGAGTGGCTTATGACCCGGCGATCGAGCGCACCCTCGATGCCTACTTCGAACGTTATATGACCGTTCGGCGCAGCAACATCATGGTCTCGGATGCAGAGATCGAAGATCTCGGCGGCAGCCCGTTAATCCGTCATACCCCACGGCGGCGCGCGTGAAGATCAACGGGGTCCTCATCGAGGATACGTTTGCCGAAGCCTTCCCGATGAAGGCGACACGGCTCATCATCACTGCGCTGAACCCGACCTGGGCGATGAATTCGGCCGTCGCGCTCACGGGCTTTGCGACCTCGGTCATTGCCTGCGGCTGTGAAGCGGGTATCGAGCGCGTACTGCAACCCAGCGAAACCCCGGACGGTCGTCCTGGTGTGGCGGTGCTGCTGTTCTCGATGAGCACCAAGGAACTCACCAAGCAATTGCAGAATAGAGTCGGACAATGCGTGCTGACTTCGCCCACCAGCGCGTGTTTTGCCGGGATCACGAGCGGCGATCCGCTGCCACTCGGCAAAACCCTGCGCTTCTTTGGGGATGGTTATCAGATCGCAAAGAAATTCGGGCGCGCGCGCTACTGGCGCATCCCGGTCATGGATGGCGAGTTCCTGTGCCAGGACGTGACCTATATGAACAAGGCCATCGGTGGCGGCAATTTCCTGATCGTGGCCGAGACTCAAAGTCAGGCCCTGCGCGCCAGCGAACGCGCGATCGTCGCCATGCGCAAAGTACCAGCAGTGATCATGCCCTTCCCGGGCGGCATCGTGCGCTCCGGCTCGAAAGTGGGATCGAAATATAAAACCCTCCCCGCATCGACCAATCATCGCTACTGCCCCACGTTAAAGCAGGTCGTTGATTCGGCGCTGCCGCCGGCAGCCGGCGCGGTGCTCGAAATTGTCATAGATGGCTTGACGGTTGAGGCAATCGATACCGCCACCGCGCGCGGCATCCGCGCCGCCTGCACCATAGGCCGCAAGGGCGGGATCCTCGCGATTACAGCCGGCAATTATGGTGGCAGCCTCGGCCCCTATCATTTCAAGCTGCATGAAATTCTGAAACGCGAGCGCGCAAAATGATCGTGCTCACCTTGAATGCTGCGTTGGACGCGCAGGTAGAGATGTCCGCCATCACGCCCGAGGCCTTGGCGACCTTGAAGCCCGAGGCCATCAAGCGCCTCAAACTTGCCTATGGTCGCCGCCAGGTCGCGCTCGGCGAATTGTTCAAGCTGCAGGGGACGGTGGATACCTCGCTCACCATTGCTGGCATCACCCCGCATCTGCAAGGCTTGGGCGCGCAGCTGCGCAGCGGAACCTTGCACCTCGAAGGCCATTGCGGCGACGAGGTGGGGCGTGAGATGCGAGGGGGTGAGCTGATCGTGCACGGCACGGCACGTGATCGCCTGGGCGCCGGCATGCGCGGTGGGCTGCTGCGTGTGGAGGGTTCAACTGGCGATTTTGTCGGCGGCGGATTGCCTGGCGCCACCACCGGCATGAAGGGCGGCACGATTCTGATCTCACGGCACGCGGGTGCCAGAGCCGGTGATCGCATGCGGCGCGGGCTGATCGCGATCAGCGGCAACACGGGTGCCGGCTGCGCGAGTCAAATGGTAGCGGGCACGATTGTCGTGCTGGGCACACCGGGGGCGGGTTACGCCACGGGGATGCGCCGCGGTTCGCTGTTGCTCAATGAGGCCGGCTTTCAAGCGCCCGAAACCTTTGTCAACACCGGGCAATACGCCCTTTCCTTTATCGCGGTGTTGAGCAGCTATCTCGCCGATCTTGAGCCCGCGTTGCGCCGCCGCCTGCGCCCGTTCAGTGCGGTCGCCCGCTGGGTGGGTGACCGCGGCTGCGGTGGCCTCGGCGAAATTCTCGTGGCAGAGGGATAAATATGGCGGAGCGCAAGCGGAAGGGACAGATGCGTGGACGCGCAGTGGATCCGGCAGCACTCGCGGCGATCTGCGCGCTGCTTGGCGAACTGCCACGGCGGCGTGATTTGCTGATCGAATATCTGCATCGCATGCAGGATCATTTCGGCCATCTCAGTAACGCCCACCTGGTCGCACTCGCCGCTGAACTTAAACTCGCGATGACCGAAGTCTATGAAGTGGCGACCTTCTATCACCATTTCGATGTCGTGCAAGACGGCGCGCCGCCACCGCCGCCCATCACGGTGCGCGTGTGCGAATCCATTACCTGTGCGATGTTTGGTGCGCACACCCTGCAGGCTGAACTGGCCCACACATTGGGCAGCCAGGCGCGGCTACAGGGCGTGCCCTGTGTTGGCCGCTGTCACGCGGCGCCGGTAGCAGTGGTCGGTCAACATCCGATCGAGCATGCGAATACGGCGGCGGTGTTATCAGCAGTCGCTGCCAAGCGGGTCCTGCCAGAAGTCACACAGCACACGAGTCTTGAGGTCTATCGCGAGCGAGGCGGCTATCGCACCTTGCTCGCCTGCCACAGCGGCGAGCGCAATCGCGACAGCGTAATTAAGTCACTACAGGATTCGAAATTGCGCGGGCTCGGCGGCGCGGGCTTTCCGGCCGGTACCAAATGGTCGATTCTGCGTCAGCAGGCGGCGCCGCGTTTGCTGGCGGTGAATATCGACGAAGGCGAGCCGGGGACCTTCAAGGATCGCCATTACCTGGAAACCGATCCGCATCGTTTCCTCGAAGGCATGCTGATTGCCGCCTGGGCCATCGACGCGGCGGAGTGCTATGTGTATTTGCGCGATGAGTATGCAGGGTGCCGCGCAATGCTGGAGCGCGAACTGGCGGCACTGCAGCGTGATCCACCCTGCGCACTGCCGCCGATTACGCTGCGCCGTGGTGCGGGCGCATACATCTGCGGCGAAGAATCCGCGATGATCGAATCGATAGAAGGCAAGCGCGGCATGCCACGTCTGCGCCCACCGTATGTCGCGCAGGTGGGATTATTCGGGCGGCCAACGCTCGAGCACAATTTGGAAACCCTGTACTGGGTGCGCGATATTCTCGAACGCGGCGCGAGTTGGTTCACGTCGCATGGCCGGCGGTCACGCAGCGGTCTGCGCTCCTTCTCAGTAAGCGGGAGAGTGGTCAAGCCTGGCGTCCATCTCGCGCCAGCCGGAATCTCCGTGCGCGAGCTTATCGATGAGTTCTGCGGCGGCATGTTACCCGGGCACACGCTTTACGGTTATTTCCCGGGCGGGGCCTCAGGCGGCATTCTGCCGGCCACACTCGATAATCTGCCGCTCGACTTCGATACCTTGCAACCCCATGGGTGCTTCATCGGCTCGGCGGCGATTATCATTCTTTCGCAACATGATCGGGCGCGCGATGCCGCGCTCAACGCGATGCGCTTTTTTGAGCATGAGTCGTGCGGTCAGTGCACACCGTGTCGGGTGGGCACCGCAAAGGCGGCAGTGTTGATGAACCAGCCGCAGTGGGACCAGCCGCTGCTAGAAGACCTCGCGCGAGCGATGGAAGACGCATCGATCTGCGGCCTCGGCCAAGCCGCGCCGAATCCGTTGCGCTGCGCACTCCGTTACTTTCCGCAGGAGTTTGCGTGATGACTGCCGCCACGCCGGAACGCTTGCCGCTCACGAATTTCACGCTCGATGGTCAGGCAGTGCAAGCCGCCGCCGGCGAAACCCTCCTGCAAACCGCGATACGCCTGGGCATCGAGATCCCTCACCTGTGCTACAAAGCGGGTTACCGCCCGGACGGCAATTGCCGCGCCTGCGTGGTCGAAATCAAGGGTGAACGAGTACTCGCCCCCTCCTGCTGCCGCGCACCCAGCGAGGGCATGGAAGTTAATTCCAGCAATGAGCGCGCGCGCCATTCACAGCGCATGGTGGTGGAATTGTTAAAGTCGGACATGCCAGCTGCCCGCTCGCCTTACACGCCGCGTTCGGAGCTCGATCACTGGA
Organism: Klebsiella pneumoniae; assembly: GCA_945861225.1. Taxonomy (GTDB): domain Bacteria; phylum Pseudomonadota; class Gammaproteobacteria; genus CAIKBL01. The sequence goes on along the minus strand of CAMATU010000020.1, from coordinate 16,287 downwards.
GCGATTTCCTGCAGCTTGAGGGCGCGCGCTTTGCGCCACGCGAACAGCCGCCGCGTGATGTATCGAATCCGGCCATTGCGGTCAATCTCGATGCCTGTATCCAATGCGGACGCTGCGTGCGCGCCTGTCGCGAAGAACAGGTCAACGACGTCATTGGCTTCGCGTTCCGTGGTGCGCAGTCGGCAATCGTGTTTGATCTCAATGATCCAATGGGCGATAGCACCTGCGTGAGTTGTGGTGAATGCGTACAAGCCTGCCCAACGGGTGCGCTGATGCCGGCGCAGTCAGTCGCGGCCGAGATCCCCGATCGCTCGGTGGCGTCGGCGTGCCCCTATTGCGGCGTCGGCTGCCTGCTGAATTTTCAGGTGAAAGACGAGCGGATCATCGCCGTGGAAGGTCGCGACGGACCGGCGAATCACAGCCGTTTGTGTGTGAAGGGACGCTACGGCTTCGATTACATCCACCATGCAGATCGCCTCACCAAACCGCTGATCCGCCGCGCAGGCATGCCGAAAACTGCAGCGCTGGTGCCGCGTGCGCAATTGCATCATTACTTTCGCGAGGCGAGCTGGGACGAAGCACTGCACGTCGCGGCAAGCGGTCTGCGCGAGTTGCGCGACACGCACGGCCCTGCTGCACTGGCGGGTTTTGGCTCGGCCAAAGGATCCAACGAGGAAGCGTATCTATTTCAAAAATTGGTGCGCACGGGTTTTCATACCAATAACGTCGATCACTGCACGCGCCTGTGTCACGCCTCCTCCGTGGCGGCATTGTTGGAGACGATCGGTTCCGGCGCCGTCTCCAATCAAGTCGAGGACGTGAGCGAAGCGGAAGTGATCGTGATCATCGGCGCGCGACCAACCGTCAACCACCCGGTCGCCGCGACTTTCATCAAGAACGCCGTGAAAGCCGGCAAGACGCTTATTTTGCTGGATCCGTATCGCTCGGATCTGGCGCGGCATGCCACGCACTATCTGCAGTTTCGCCCCGATACGGATGTGCCCCTGCTGAACAGTCTGATGCACGTAATTATCGCGGAAGGACTGGAGAACACGGACTATATCGCGCGCTACACCGAAGGCTTTGCCGAACTAAAGCGCGGCGTAGCGGAATACAGCCCCGAGAAAGTGGCGCCGGTCTGTGGCATCGATGCCGAGACCCTGCGCGTGGTTGCGCGCAAATACGCGACTTCCAAAGGTTCGATGATTTTTTGGGGCATGGGGATCTCACAGCACGTGCATGGCACCGACAATGCGCGGTGTCTCATCTCGCTCGCGCTGTTGACCGGCCAGATCGGCCGGCCCGGTTCCGGCCTGCATCCCTTGCGTGGTCAGAACAATGTGCAGGGCGCGTCGGATGTCGGTCTGATCCCGATGGTGTTTCCGGATTACCAAAGAGTGGATGATCCGCAGGTGCGCGCGCGCTTCGAAGCGCTGTGGGGCACCGCGCTGGATTCGCAGCCAGGACTTACGGTGGTGGAAATCATGCATGCGATCCACGCGGGCCGCATCAAGGGCATGTACATCATGGGCGAGAATCCGGCGATGTCTGATCCCAACTTGAATCACGCGCGCCACGCCTTGGCCGAACTCGAGCATCTGGTGGTGCAGGACATCTTCTTCACAGAAACTGCTGGCTTCGCGGATGTCATTCTTCCCGCGTCTGCATTCCCCGAGAAAACCGGCACCTTCACCAACACTGATCGCAGGGTGCAGCTAGGACGCCAGGCGATTCAACCACCCGGCGAGGCGCGCCAGGATCTGTGGATTATCCAGGAGCTCGCGCGCCGCTTGGGCCTTGCCTGGGATTACGCGGATGCCAGCGCAGTATTTGCCGAATTGCGGACCGCCGCGCCCAGTATTGCCGGTATCACCTGGGAACGCCTTGAGGCCACGCACTCGGTGACCTATCCCTGCGAGGTGGAAGGCGATCCGGGTGAACCGATCCTCTTCAAGGCCGGCTTCCCGACTGCCAGCGGTCGTGGGAAATTTGTGCCTGCGGCGTATACGCATGCCGCTGAATTGCCGGATCCCGAGTATCCCTGGGTACTGATCACCGGGCGCCAATTGGAACATTGGCACACCGGCAGCATGACCAGGCATGCAACAGTTCTCGATGCATTGGAACCCGAACCGGTGATGAGTCTGCATCCGCTCGACATTCGCGAAGCAGGTTTGCACGCAGAGGGCTATGTGCGCGCGGAATCCCGGCGCGGGGCATTGACGGCGCGCGTGCGCGCGGATGCTGGCGTTCAGCGGGGGACAGTATTCATTGCCTTCTGTTATGTGGAAGCGGCGGCCAATCTACTGACCAACGAGGCGCTTGATCCGTTCGGCAAGATTCCTGAGTTTAAATTCTGTGCGGTGCGGATCTCGCCTGCGCTTGCAGCGCCGGAGACGCACGCGTTTGAGACCGCGAACCACGCATGAAGATCTCATCGGTTTCATAGGTTTCATAGGGCGGAAAAGCGCAGCGCCTTCCGCCGGATGATGCCACCTCCGAAACCCCGTCATCCCGGGCGAAGCCGCATAGCGGCGTAGACCCGGGATCCATCGGCGTTTAATGTTCCGCATGGATCCCGGATAACGGCTGCGCCGTTTCCGGGATGACGGAGTTTCGGAGGTGGCCTTATCCGGCGGAAGGCGCTGCGCTTTTCCGCCCTATTGGGGGCGTTTCACCACCACCGGACTGTACGGTTTAATCGCGATCAGCTGCAGAATTTCATCGATTAACGGCGGCGCACCGGCGACCTTGGCCGGCACCGTCGTTTGGATCTGGTAGATGAAACCGGGTAGATCGTCTGACGCGATGACCGAATACAGCTTGTTCGCGAATTTATCGAATGCATCGCGTTTGGGGTCTTGGCTGTAGGGCGTGAAAGTGACCCGCTTGCCGGCATAGGATTTTCCGTCGAACTCGAACTGCGTTGGCTCAATCTTCGCCGCCTCGGCCAAGGCGAATTTGACTCGGCGCTGGAAATAGCGCCAGCGCTCACGCGATTTGCCGTCCGGATCAGTCAGGCGATTCATCTCGTAAACATCGCCCTGGAGATAGATCTTAAGCACCGGATTCATGTTCGTGCTGTCTTCGGGGGGGATCGGGAAGCGGCGCTCGCCGGTGAAAAATCCCACCGAAGCGGTCTTCATGCCATCCGGCTTTACCTGCTGAATCGTAAACACCACCGAATCTGAAAACCCTGCTTCATAGGTGCCAGATTTTATAAAGCGATACTCGAGCACCGAGGGCGCGGTGACCGCCTTTAACTGATCGCCCGTCCAGAGCAGCTTTTCGGCTTCCGAAAACGCAGCCTCCTCCGGTGCCCCAGGCGCTGCCGCGTGCGCGTTCCCAAAGCATAACCCAACACCGAACACCAGCGCCCAGACCGTTCTCACTACACTAGTCATCATCATCCTTCCGTTTGCTCTTGGGGGGGAGTAAGGCCAATTGGGGCACAACATAATCGGCAAGGATGCGCTCAATCGCGGATTGGTTCTTTCTGATCAAGGCATTGATCTCTCCCTTCCAGGCGGTATCTGCCTGACGCACTGCCATCGCAATCTGAAAATCGAACTTCAAACCCGCCTCGTTCTGCAGGGGGATCACCACCAGCTCATGCGCAGTGGTCTTTTTCGCTAGATAGCCCGCGATCGGGCCCCACACGAAAGTCAGGTTGACCTTATCCTGCGCAAGATCGTTCTCGATGATGTGACCGGGACCTTGACGTGCGTCGCCGGACATAATCGGAAATGGCGTCGCGTTATCAATCAACCCAAGTTGATAAATCCATTCGGTGGTCGGACCCTGGTCCCAGATCCCGATCCGCAGGAGTTGCTTCTGTTCTGGCTTGAGATTTTTAAGATCTGCCTGGGTCTGAATGAAATCGAGACCACGCCCCTTGATATAGACCATGGACCACGCCGAGCGCAGATACGGCTGAGTAGTCGCTGCCAGTTCGAAATTATCGATTACCCCCATCACGAGATCGCACTTATAACTGCCGTCTTCAGTCTCGTTGCTCTTCAAGGTGCCACGTATGAATCCCATCCGTTGCGGGAACCAGGTGTACTCGAGCGGCAACTTCAACTGCTTGGCGAAGAGCTGCGCGATTTTGTTCTCGTAGCCCGATTCGTCTTTGTCGGACATCGGCAGGCTGTAAGGCGGCGCGCAAACTTTTAACGCCGTGCGCGGCGGCGCGTCTTCCGCCAGCGCGCCGCTTGCGTTGAGCGCGAGCCACGTGCCGAGGCACGCACTGAAGACACCAGTCCTGATTTGTTGTTTCATGGGCCTGTCACTTTTAAGTTTATTTATCGATCTTGTGACCGTAGGAGCGGCTTTAGCCGCGATGGGCGATTCGGCGCTGTTCGCGGCTAAAGCCGCTCCTACCGAAATGCCCGCCTGGCTTTGAGTGTCTTCCCACCAACGCGCTTAAGCCAATGCTTTGTCCCATAAATAAGCCAGTTATAGGTCGGATAAGCGTTAGCGTCATCCGACGATTGTGGGCGGATAACGCCCTTCGGGCTCATCCGCCCTATAGAAACTGATTTGTTGTTTCATGGGCCTGCCAGTCTTGAGACGATTGGCGGCGGATAACGCGGCTGACGCCGCTCATCCGCCCTATAAAAACTACGGCAGCCTTTGATGTTAAAAACATGGCTGTCCTTATTTCATCCGCCCGGTCTTCTTCAGATCTTCCTTCAGCTTTCTGATCGTGCGGTTGACCATGTTCTTGCCCACCTTCACCTTGTTCAGCGAGCCCTCGAGGGTGGCCAGATTCTTGGGCACACCCTCACCCACTACCACGGCGCCCACCATGCCGGTGGTCATGTGCGGATTGCACTTGTAGATATAGGCGCCTTCCTTCTCCAGCTTTACGCTGAAGGCCTCTTCACCCAGTTTGGCTTTCCAGGGCTTGGCGCCTTTGGGAAACATGCCTTCAATGGTTTCTGTATCGTGGCCTGCCATTTGTACGAACTTGATCGTGTCACCCGGTTTGATATAGGTCACCAACGGCATCCAGTTGGTGATTACGGCCTTGATCGCGTGCTCGTCCGCGAGTGCGTTAGCGCTGATGAATCCCGCAAGAATTGAACCATAGGCCAGCTTCTTCGCAATCATGATCCTGCTTCTCCACAAATTCTGTTGGTTTTGACTTCCACTGCCGGGCGATTTTCCAGCTGTAATCGGCTGCGCGGTTTCGATCATCCAGTAATTGGCGTTAATCCGTCCTGAACTCAACCGCCACGCCAGGTCCACCAAAAAAAACCCGGCACCTCGAAAGGTGCCGGGTTCGGGTTTTAAGATCAGCGCCTAAAAGTATTAGCCGCTGATTTTCCCTTAGGGCAGACTGAACACGCTCAACACGCCGCCGAGACGGGTGTAGTTGTTCAAGCCCTTGTAGGCTCCCACAGCGCCCAAGCCATCGGTGTCGTTGATGAGACCGGCAGCCATGCCGATGCCAGCCCAACCGCCCACACCAGACAACACGCCCACAAACTGCTTGCCTTTATGGCCCCAGGTGTTGACGTTGCCGATGATGCCGGACGGGGTCTTGAACTGCCAGAGCAGCTTGCCGGAGTTGGCGTCAATGGCTTTCAGGTAACCTTCGAGGTTGCCGTAGAACACCACATCACCCGCAGTCGCCAGCGCACCACTCCAAACGGAGAAGCGTTCCGGAATCGACCACTTGATTTTGCCTTCGCCCGCATCCCAAGCCACGAAGTTGCCCAGGTTGTTGTTTTCGGCATTGTTGCCGAATTCAGGACCTGGCGAGACGCGACCCGCTGGGAACATGCTGAGTACCGCATTCACATACGGCTGGCCTGCGACATATTCACCACCGCTGACTGGCTCATAGTTCATGCAGACGTGGTTCGTCGGCACATAGAACAAGCCGGTCTTCGGGCTGAACGCTGCTGGCTGTTGGTCTTTGGTACCCAACGCGGCCGGACAGATGTTCGTGGTGTTGTTGTCTTCACCGCCATGATGCGTGCTGTATTTCGCGACAACTTGCGGACGGCCCGTCTTCATATCGACGTGGGTCGCCCAGTTCACTGCCGGATCAAACTTCTCAGCGACCAGCAGGGCGCCGTTGGTACGGTCCAGCGTGTAGCCGAAGCCGTTACGGTCGAAGTGGACCAGCGCCTTGGTATCGGCACCTTTGACTTTGATATCAGCGAGGATCATCTCGTTGATACCGTCATAGTCCCATTCGTCATGGGGGGTCATCTGGTAGACCCATTTGGCGACACCGGTGTCAACGTCGCGGGCGAAGATACTCATCGACCACTTGTTGTCACCAGGCCGCACCACCGGGTTCCAGGTTGACGGATTGCCTGTGCCATAGAACATCAGGTTCTGTTCTTTATCGTATGGCCACCAGCCCCAGGTCGAGCCGCCACCGATTTTCCACTGGTCACCCTTCCAGGTTTTCAGCGAAGAATCCGCACCAACCGGCTGTCCCATGGACATGGTTTTCGCAGGATCGAACAGCATGTCGCTATCCGGACCCATGCTGTACGCACGCCATGCGCGCTTGCCATCTTTCAGGTTGTAGGCGTTCATCCAGCAACGCACGCCGAATTCGGCGCCCGAAATACCGGTAAACACTTTGTCCTTAATCACATGGGGTGCGTTGGTGTTGGTTTGACCAAGCTTCGGATCACCGTTCTTGATCGACCAAACCACTGCGCCGTCTTTGACATTCAACGCGACCAGCGTGGTGTCCGCTTGCTGCAGCAGGATTTTGCCTTCGCCATAGCCCAGACCGCGGTTGACGGTATCGCAGCACATGACTGGCACCGTTTCATCGTAGTTCTGCACCGGGACGTATTCCCACACAACTTCCAGCGTATCGAGATCGATCGCGAAGACGTTGTTCGGGAATGCCGCATGGATAAACAGGGTGTCGCCTTTCAGGCCGGTAGTCGCAGCTGGTAGCACCAGCGGACCGCCTTCATGACCACGCAGAACACCCGTGGAGAACGTCCACGCCGCCTGGATCTTGCCCGCATTCGTGGCGTTGATCTGGTTCAACTCCGAATACCGCCAGTTCCAGTAATTGCCGCCTGGGAAAGCCCAGTAATTGGGGTCTTGCATCAGCTTCTCTATTTCAGCATTTGCCATGACTGTTCCAGATGCAGTCACTACTGATAGAGAGGCCGCTGCTAGAAGCCATCGCTTGAACGATGCTTTTCTCATGACCTCCTCCTTCTTCACACTTTTTGCTGTTAACAGTTTTGAGTCGATCTCTAGGCAGTTTTGACTCCGCGCGGCACCCGAGATCAGAGGCGCAGCACAGAGTATGGAGAACAAGACACGCGACTCGCCTGACGGCGCAGTCGCACGAAATTTCGCGAGTTGGTGGGTAAAGACGCACTGCACAACGCGCAGCGCGTGCTTGGCAAAAATAGATTCGACGCTGGATCCCTCGCGGGCTGTGGTCATGCGGACGACTTCTCGGTTAAGACGATTCTCTCCGAACCACGAGCTGCCGGCAAACCTATTTGCGGGTCTACCGTCGCGCTGTTTGGGCGCCCCGACCACATCAACCAGGGGTGTCCGGACAGTGCTTGTTCGTGGTCTCGCCGTGTGCGTTTTTCGCTGAAATTTTATTGGCGAGGCGCGACCGATTATAGAGAAAAAATCCACCCCGGCAACCACTTTGCAGTATCACTCGCACCACTTATTGGGCAGCCTTAGCAGCCGCTTTCTGTGGCTCCTTCGGCACGCCTTTATCGGTCAGCCTGGTGGTCTGCCGGGTGGCCCCGACGAAGCAGCGCTTCTTGGCATCTTGGCGCGCTGCAGCGAGCTTAGCGACGGCGGCACTGCCATCAGCGGATTCGCGAAACAAGCCGCCTTTTTCGCCCGGCATGTTCTTGTAGATCTCGTAGGTGCGCGCGGTATTGAAATCTTCCAGGCTCAGTTGTTGGGCGATCGCATCTATTTCACACGCGCAACGAAAGAGATTATCCACGTTCTGCCCGCCGTTCAGTTTCATGCAGGTAAGCACCTGGTCGACCCGATCCATGGTGGGATAGTCGTGCGCGAAAACCGGCGTGCAAACTGCGAGTAAGCCCACCAGCCGCCAAACTTTAAGTCGGAACATGCCTGCCTTCTCCTTCGGGATGAGTGGTCGCGCGCTGCAACCGCGGCCGAGTATAGCCCAACTTCCCAGTCAGACTGCGGCCGCTTCTCGGCAATAGTGCCGGCGTACGTGTCGTGATTTTTGCGCGCGACAAAGTTTACCGCGCTGCAATAGTGCCGCTATAGAATCGACGGTATTAATTCGGCACTGCCAGGAGGGTACACGCGATGGCCAACATTCTAGTGACCGGGGGCGCCGGCTACATCGGCAGCCATGTGGTGAAGCTGCTCGGTCAGGCCGGCCATCACGTGGTGACCCTGGACAATCTCTCCAAGGGCAACCGCGGCGCCGTCCTCTACGGCGAGCTGGTGGTAGGCGACACCGGCGACAGCGCGCTCGTCACGCAGACCTTGCGTGACTATCAAATAGAGACCGTCATGCATTTCGCGGCGTGGACCATCGTGCCTGAATCGGTCAGCGATCCGCTCAAGTACTATCGCAACAATACCTGCAGCGCGCGCACGCTTATTGAGTGCTGCGTCGCGGCCGAGGTCCAGCATTTCATTTTCTCATCCACCGCGGCCGTCTATGGCATTCCCGCGACGCCGGTGTGTCGCGAAGACACGCCGAAGGCGCCGATCAATCCGTATGGGTCGTCCAAGCTAATGGCCGAGCAGATCCTGCGTGATGCGTGTGCCGCAAGCGGCATGCGCCATGTGATCCTGCGCTATTTCAATGTGGCCGGGTCAGACCCGGACGCAGAAATCGGCCAATCGACCAAGGACGCCACCTTACTCATCAAGGTGGCCTGCGAAGTGGCTACCGGCAAACGCCCCGAGTTGCTGGTGTTCGGGACCGACTATCCCACTGCAGATGGCACCGGCGTACGGGACTACATTCACGTGTGTGATTTAGCCACTGCACATCTGCGTGCGATGGACTATTTGGCAAGTCATGGTGAGTCGACGACCTTGAACTGCGGTTATGGGCATGGCTACAGCGTGCGCCAGGTGATTGATGTTATCGAACGGCTCACCGGCGCGCCGCTGCCGGTGCGCTACGAACCACGTCGCGCAGGCGATCCGCCAGAGTTAGTCGCAGATGCCTCGGCCCTGAATGCGCGCTTCGCCTGGCAGCCTAAGTTCGACGACCTCACTGAAATTGTCCGTACCTCCTTGGCGTGGGAACGTAAGATTGCGGCGGGTTTGGTGGCAGAAGGACGCGCACGCACATGAAGCAGCTGGGCTTTTTCTTGAGCATCGGATATTTGTCTATCGGCTTGGCGCTGTCCCTGCTGGGATTGTCTGTGAGGGCGTTCGATTTACCCGATCTCATCGAGCGCGCCCGCCCGAGTGTGGTCGGTATCGGGACTTATGAAGCTTTGCGCGCGCCGCGCAATGTGCTGGGAGGAACCGGCTTCATCGTCGGTAACGGGCGCCAGGTCATCACCAATTACCATGTCGCGCACGCCCAGGAGGACATCACCGAAAAAACCCAACTGGTGGTGTTCCTGGGGCGTGGCAAGAACCCTGATGTGCGACCTGCCAAACTCATCAGCCAAGACCGTTTTCACGACCTCGCACTGCTCGAAATTGAAGGCGCGCCAGGCCCGGCACTCGCGTTGAGTGATTCAGTGGTGCGTGAAGGCCAGGCGATCGCACTCATCGGCTTTCCCATCGGCGCCATCCTCGGCCTCTACCCCTCCACCAACGCCGGCATCGTGTCCTCCATCAGCCCAATCGCGATGCCGCAGGCCAGCACGCAAACTCTCTCAGCGGAACAAATCCGCCGCCTGCGCGAACCCTTCGAAGTGTTCCAGCTGGACGCCATTGCCTATCCCGGCAACAGCGGCAGCCCAGTGTTTGATCTGAAATCCGGGCAAGTGATTGGGGTGGTCAACAGCGTGCTGGCGCGGCAATCGAAGGAAGGGTTGTTGAAAGATCCATCGGCGATTACGTATGCGATTCCCATCCGGCATGTGATGAAACTCCTCACAGCACCATGAACTGGCGGGGATGGGCGGCGTGGTGCCTGATGCTGACGCAGAGCGCGCTGGTCTGTGGAGCAGCCACGCTGGTCAAATCCGTGAATCCCGAAACTTATCTGGCTGCAGTGCGCTCCTTGCAACCCGGCGATGAGCTACGTCTCGCACCCGGACAATACTTGCAGGGGCTGCCAATCCAATTCATCAACGGCACCGCGGATACGCCCATCGTCATTACTGGCCCCGCGAGCGGGGCGGTCGCCAAGTTCCCGGCGCGTGACGGTCACAATACGGTGAGCCTGCGTGACGCGAGTTACATCGTGGTCCGCAATCTGATGCTCGATGGGCAGGGCCTGCCAGTGGACGCCGTCAAAGCCGAAGGCGATGCACACTGGGCACATCACATTACGCTCGAGAATCTGACCATCGTGGGCCATGGGGCGAATGAGCAAATCGTGGGGATCTCAACCAAGTGCCCGGCCTGGAATTGGGTAGTGCGCAGGAATGTGATCGAAGGTGCAGGCACTGGCATGTACTTCGGCAATTCAGATGGCAGCGCGCCCTTCGTGGCCGGACTCATCGAATACAATCTCGTCACCGACACCTTGGGCTACAACCTGCAGATCAAGCATCAACTGGCGAGACCTTAGTTAGCTGACATGCCAGCGACGCCGCAGGCGACGGTCATTCGCCACAATGTGTTTTCCAAAGGAGCAAATTCGTCGCGCGGCGAATTGGCACGACCGAATGTGTTGGTGGGGCATTGGCCGCTACGGGGTTTGGGCAAGGACGATCGGTATCTCGTCCATAGTAATTTCTTTTACCAGAATCCCAGCGAATCCTTGTTTCAGGGTGAAGGCAATATCGCGCTGTATCACAACCTCATGGTGAACGATAACGGCGATGCCGTGCGCATCCAGCCGCATCATAATCGACCGCGCAATATCCAGATTCTATTCAACACGGTAGTTGCCAAAGGCGCCGGTGTGACACTGTTAAGGCGGAGTAAAGATCCCAAGCCGCAGGTGCGCATTTCAGGAAATATCGTGATGGCAACGCCGCCCCTCGTCGGGCATACACACCGCGAAAATCTTACTAACGATTACCTGGCGGCGGCGCGGCACCTGGTCGCGCCAGGGGCCCCGCTGCCGTCGTTGGATTTACATCTGCGCACGACCGGGCAACCGAGCCCGTTCGCTGCGCTCGATCAACAACTTCCTCTCCCCGATTTCGAACAAGACTTTGACGGACTCACACACCAGGGAACTAGCGCGGGCGCCTATGGAGCGCCGGGCGTCAATTCAGGCTGGCAGCCACAGCTAACACGCAAACCCGACCTCCCGTGAGACACCGTCACCAAGCTGAATCGCACGCCACCGGATTTCCTCTCGTGTGGCTGGCGCTGGCCTACACTGCGTTCGTGATCTACGGCAGCCTGGTGCCGTTAGATTTTCGACCGCGGCCATGGACCGAAGCAATCGAGATGTTTCGCGGCATCCGCTACCTGCATCTCGGGATCGGCTCGCGCGCCGACTGGGTCTCCAATATTTTGCTGTTCATCCCTCTCACTTTCCTGTGGAGCGGCACCTGGTGGTCGCGCCGCCTCTGGTGGAACCTACTCGCTGTACCGTTGGTAATCGCGTGTGCAGTAAGTCTGAGCCTCGCGATCGAATTCACACAGCTGTTCTTCCCGCCACGCACGGTATCGATTAACGATCTGATCGCAGAATCACTCGGCGCCTTGATTGGCGTTTTCGCCTGGTGGATTGCCGGCCCGAAAATCCTGACTTGGCTGCGCAGTTGGCGCGCGGAGAGCGAACCCGCCTCCGTGTGGACCCGCCTGCTCGTCGCCTATCTCGCGCTGCTGATCGGTTACAGCTTGCTGCCGCTGGACATCACCATCAGCCCAGTCGAGGTCTATCACAAGTGGCACGAAGGAAGAGTCGTGTTAATCCCCTTCTCCTTCGTGTTCAAAGAACCGCTTGAAGCTTTATACGGGCTCACGACGGATGTGCTGATCTGGATTCCGGTCGGGGCGCTGTGGCGCCTGGGTTCGCGGCGCACGCGCGTTGCGGTGTGGCTGTCTGCGACGACGATCGCCGTGGGGCTCGAAGTCCTGCAGCTCGGGATTTACAGTCGGGTTAGCGATATCACCGACATCTTCACGGCTGGCCTTGGGATCATCTGCGGCATTTTCGCGGTTGCGCGCGGGGCGGCCGCACCAACGCCAGGATCGCTTACCCTCGAACGCCAGGGAATTGCGTGGCTGCCATTGCTATTCGCGGCAGTGTGGTGCGGTGGACTGATCACGCTGTTCTGGTATCCGTTCGAATTCCATACTGACCGCGCAGCGTTGATCGAGCGCGTGCACTTGCTCAAACAAGCGCCGTTCACGGCCTACTACTACGGCACCGAGTTTCGCGCGATCACCGAGGTGTTCCATAAAGTGGGCTTGTTCATCCCGCTTGGCATCTTGCTCGGAATCGCGGTGGCACCCTTGCAGAGCCCACTCTCGCGCGGCTTCGCGCGCCTTTGCGCCCAGGGCTTCATCGCGCTCTTTGCGGTGGGAATTGAAGCGGGCCAGTTGCTCTTGCCGGATAAGAATGCGGACCTGACTGATCTTGTGCTTGAAATCATTGGCGGTTGGGGCGGCTTGTGGGGTATCTCACGCCTACTCGCGCGCCAACGTCGACAGCGTGAACGCCTGCGCAAGCCGTCGCGGCATTTACGGCAACCGCGTTCGTGAGTGCATTCATGGATTGCTTCGCGTTCTCTCGCAAAGACGGTTACCCAGCGAACGAAAGGGGAAGGTCGTGGCTGAACTAGCAGGGTTCCCACCGCGCGACATCGCGTTGTTGGTGATCTTCGCGCTGATGTCCGGCGCGGTCTTGGTACGTCCCTGGCTCGGCGTACTGGCCTTAGCTTTCCTGAGCTTTTTTCACCCCCAAGGTTACGCACAGGGACCAGTACAACAATACCCGCTGGTCATGACAATGTTTCTGATCACGCTCGCTGCGGCGGGAAAAGCCGCGGTATTCGACCAATTTCGTCCACGCTTAACGCCCTTGTTGGACTGGCGCATGCTGATGATCTTCGCCTTGTTTGGTTGGTTCGTGATCACCACCGTTTATAGCATCAACCACTGGGCTGCCTGGCCATACCTGTGGGATGTGCTGAAAATTCTGCCTGCACTAGTGCTGGTGGTCGTGCTGATTGATACCGCGGAGAAACTGCGCGCGCTGTTGTTCGTGATCGCAATCTCTATTGCACTGGTCACGCTTAAAGGCGGGTATTGGGCCGTGATGACGGGTTTCCATGACCGGGTGTATGGCCCGCCGCACAGCCAGTATGGCGACAATAATGAGTTCGCAGTGGCCATGGTGATGAGTCTGCCGTTGTTGTTGCTGATCCTTCGCGAATCCTCAACGTGGCGCTTCAGCGTCGCGATCATTTGCCTCGTTGCTTTAACCTACATCGCGGTAATCTCGAGTTGGTCACGTGGCGGCCTCCTCGCGATCAGTATCATGTCCCTGCTTCTCGCGGTACAGCGTGCGCGAAATCTGGTCCTGCTGGCCGGCGTCTCCGGCTTGATCGCCGTGATACTCGTCGTGCTCCCGGCGGATTGGTTCACCCGGATGAGCACGATTGTTTCCTACCAAGGAGAGGGTTCCGCGCTCTCCAGGCTGGCCGTGTGGCAACTCGGGATGGAAGCCACTGCCGACCGTCCTTGGCTTGGGGGTGGCTTCAAAAGTTGGATCTATTCGACTTTAACGACGGGCAGCAGCATGGCCTGGCATAGTGCCTATATCCAGATTCTCACTGAACACGGTTACGTTGGATTCCTCTTATGGTCGGCGTTGCTCGGGAGCACCGTTCTGCTTGGCCTGCTCGCGCCGTTCAGAAAACCACGCGTGGTTAACGGGACACTCCCCTCAATGGCAGACCCGCGCGATGTGCAGGCGACCCTCGCCTTGGCATTGCTCGGTTATTTGGTTGGCGCGGTTTTTCTGAGCATCGCTTACTGGGAACTGGTGTACTGGCTCATCACACTCGCCGCTATCAGCGCCGACCTTGCGGGGCGTAAGGTCCCCAGGGGTGTCTAGAAATTTTCCATTTAGGCGCGAGATCCACGCCCGCCGCCGCAGTTTTTGTCAAAAAACTTTACACGTAGGGCTTCGGCAACTTTCAGAGTCCAGTGTAAATCCATAACAAATAGGGACTTGCCGTAAGCGGGTATGAATCTTGCTCCCAAATCTCTAAAGACGGAATCCATTTGACCCCGTAAGAAGTATCGTGGGTTAGGTAAACACCCCGGAGCGAGAAGAGTTATGAACATGCGCATTATCGATATGTTTAACGCCCCGCGGCTAAAGGCGATTGCCGTGCTTGGAGCCTGCCTCAGCAGTTCAGCGGTGTACGCCGACGCTCCCGACGCTTACAACGTGATTTTGAAGATTGCAGATCCTACTACTGCCGGCAAATTCGTGATCCAGAATTGTGCACAGGGCGGGTTCACTTTGGATAGAACCGACGAGATTCCAACCGGCAAAATCCTCCTCCAAGACTTGAGTTTCAACATTGCCGACTGCCTGGGGACCACCGGCGTAGTCGAGCTCAGCGAGGCCGATGTAGATGTGCCGCCGGGGGTAGAAATTCTTGACGTCTCCACTCCGGCAGACACCGGTCCGGTGCTCGATCTCGTTCTGAATGACGATGTGCTTCCAGTACCACTCAAAAACGGCGATGTCGCGCGCAGTGTCGCCGGCCTCAGTGGTCGCCTAATAGGAGGCGGGGGCACATTCCGGCTGACGTTTTCGTTAACTTTGCCGACTGTTCTAGATGCCAACAACGTTCCGATTCCGGTGACCACAGTCGATGGCAACACCTTCGATTTCAATAACGCACGCGGTTTTACATTTGAGACGTTAGACAGCAACGGGGATCCGGTTGGCACTCCCGTCGTTGGTCAGTATTACGTGATAAACACGAACCGGCCCGGTTCGGACTTCCCGACGCTTTTTGCTGATGCAGCGGCGGTGCCGGAACCTACCACGCTCGCGTTGCTGGCTGGCGCCGCGTGCGGCCTATGGGTAGCGCAACGCCGTCGGCGCCGTATCGGCTAATATCTCCAGTATTCGCTGCAGCACACCGCAATCCCCCCTGCGGTGTGCTGCGCAAGATTCACGTACATCAAAGGCAGTCCGAGAATTTTCGGTTTCTGGTAGCGCGCGCTCGCAACGACGCGGATGAGTCACCGCAACTGCCGAGGTACACTCTCCGCCGAGTATTAACCGGGAAGCATGAGCGAACGCGTGCCTGCCTATCCAGTCGCAATAAAGTCATCCCGCACCTCCCAACTGTGGGCCTACGGCGCGCTCCTCGGTCTGGCCTGCGCGTTCACACCCAACGTTCCGTGGTTTGATGCTGTCCCGAAGGCCTTCACCCCGCTGGGCTTGAGCGGTCATGCCGCCACGGCGGCGCAACGCCTTTACGTGCTGCTCAAGTCCGCCATCCTGTGGGCGCCAGTTGGTTTCCTTCTCACGCTCGCCGGAATACGCGCGCCGCTGATTTTGAGTATAGCCGGCGCGTACGTGCTCGTTTTTTTAAGCGTCCTGTTCGCCGGCGAGACTGCTTGGCAGGCCAGCGCGCTGATCGAACTTGCCGCTTGTCCACCCGGGCTGTGGTTGGGTCAGTGGCTAGTTCGAGGCTTCGGCCAAGCCGCTTCAGCTCCCACCACGTCTGCTTCATCCGCAACCTTAAAACCTGCCGACGCGACGGCGACCGGCAATCAGGCGCGCAGCCCGGAATCGCACAAATCCACCCGCTCGCGGGAACTCGGGTGGCGCTCCGGTTCGCTGCCACTGCGTGTACTCGGCGCGGTGGGCGTGATCACCACTGGGTTTGCGCTGGCAGATCTTCCGCAGTTTGGGCCGTTACTTGTGGCAGTGGGTATGGCCTATGTAGGTGCGCTCTACTTCCTGCCACTCCTCTGGTTATTCGTGCTGCCGCTTGCCCTACCAGTACTCGATCTGGCGTTTTGGACTGGTCACTTTTATTTCGATGAATTCGATTGCCTGGTGTTGCTGACCCTCAGCGGGCGATGGTTGTGGGCGCGTTATCCGATCACCGATTTATCACCGCGTGTCCCCTGGGCCTTGCTGGGCGCGTTCGTCACCTCGGCCTTGATTAGCGGGCTAATCGGCACTTTTCCGCTCGCGCC
>CAMATU010000019.1 GCA_945861225.1 Klebsiella pneumoniae | reverse complement strand
GGTGTACGACCATCTCGTCGCCCCTGCCTTTGAAAAGAAGCACCAGCGGGCGCCGCGCGATCGCTTCGAAGTACGGGACGCAATGATCACCAATCCCCAGTATCAAATGTTCAGTGCGCTGCTGCGTACCAGCCAGGAAATGATGTGGTCGGCGTGCCAGAAGCCGGTGGAGCGTGATCTCCCGCGCCTGAATAAGGCGATCGCGAAAATCACCAAGAAGCCACGCGGATCCTTGCAGTTAAATCCACAGCTGGTTATCCCTAAATACCATCAGGCCGTCGATATCCACTGCCAACCCGGTGGCTACCATATCGAGTATGTGGCGGATGACGCGTCGGCCGGCATGGTCTATGACCGCGCAGTGCATATCTATGCGATGGGCCAAATGGGTCCTTACAACAACGACATTGGCGCGAGTGTGGTGCGCTGGCTGCAGCAGCGCTCGCCGCGCTTCAAGCCAAAGCGAATCCTGGATATGGGATGTTCGGTCGGGCATAGCACTATCCCCTATGCGCAAGCGTTTCCGGGTGCAGAAGTGCATGCCATCGACGTCGCGGCGCCGATACTGCGCTATGCCCATGCGCGCGCTGAGGATCTCGGCGTGGCGGTGCACTATTCGCAACAGAATGCCGAGGACACCAATTTCGAAGACGGCTCGTTTGATCTCATCGTCTCGCATATTTTGCTGCACGAGACTGCCGAAGGTGCCATCCACAACATCGTCCGCGAATGCCATCGCCTGCTCCGGCCGGGCGGTATGATGGCACATGCGGAGACTCCGCCTTACCAAGGCATGGAAGCGTTCGATGCGTTCATGCTCGACTGGGACACCCGCAACAATAACGAGCCATTTTGGGCACGCTCGCACGAGATAGATTTAAAAAAGCTGGCACAAGCGGGCGGCTTCGATCCGCAGCATGAATTTGAAACGCTGATTCCAAGTGCCTTCCAAATCGCACAGGCGCAGCGTTCGCAGGTGTTCCAGGGCGGCGATTTTGGCGGTGGCGGTTTCTGGTTTGTGTATGGCGCGCAAAAATAGGGGCGAGGTATGTCAGTACGCTTAAAACGCAAGGCGAAAGGTGAACGACCGACCTTTTTCGCCGATCCCAGTGTCGATAAAGTGATCGCGATGGTGATGGGCCTGGCGGGTGAGGTTGCCGTCATGCGCGACCGGCTCGACACCCTGGAGCGATTACTGGCGCATGCTGGTGCGGTATCCCGGACGGCTATTGATGACTTCAAAATCTCGCCGGCCGTCGCCGCCGAGCGTGCGCGTTGGCGTGAGTCGTTTATCGGTGAAGTGTTGCGCGTGGTGGAGATCGAATTGGAAGCAGTCTCCAGCGGTGACCAGGCGCCGTATCAGGATGCGATCGCGTTGGTCGAACAAGCTGTTGGCACTGATGTAATCGTCAAAACGAAAGTAGGCCGCACGCGAAAAAAAGCAAAGCGTGGTTAATCTGGGACAGCAAAACCCGTAGTAGACCAAGGTGCGCCCAAGGCGGTCGGCGGCTCTTGCGGCACTGATTGAAGATCCTGGGAAAAGAAGGTGAGTGTGTTGTCGCCGGTAACTCCTGCGTTCGGGCCGTCCAGCACTGTGAAATGCTGAGTTTCCTGTGCCACCAACTGCCAATCATTGGGAAACAGCGGCGTCACGAAGTCGAAATGGCCGAGTAGGTCACCCGAATACAAAGCAGCAGAATTTTGCTGGCGCAGGAGATAATGCCCTGTTCCTGTTACCTGAACCTGCCCCCCCGAAAGCGAATCGTTCATCACGAAGGAGTCCGTATAGGGGCGTAATCCGCCTATGAGCGTCGGGTGCCCTCCACGGGCGAGTCATTCTTCAATCGAGGTGTGATCAGAGGATGACTCAGTGATTACATCCGTATACACTTTTTCGTGCATACGAAAAGAGGTCAACATGAAAATCGCGAAAGTATTCACGCAAGGCAATAGCCAAGCTGTCCGCCTACCAAAGGAATTTCGTGTCGAAGACGACGAACTCTTAATTAAAAAATCGGGCGACAGCATCGTGCTCACGCCGAAGGGTGCGTCGCGATGGAAAAACTTGAAGGCCGGCATGGCGCAGTTTCGCGGCAAGATTGAGCGGAATCAACCGGAAAAATTCGATAAGCGGAACTGGCCTGGATGAGATATATGTTCGATACGGACACGTCCATCTCATTGCTCGATAATCGCGAACCGGCGAAACAGCAGAAGATCCTGTCGCGTTTGGAAAAGCTGAGAGATCCCGATATCGCACTTTCGTCGATAACTGTTTCTGAACTCATGTTCGGCGCGGAGAACGGTCTGCATCGAAAAACCAATCTCGAAGCACTCGCAACGTTTTTGCTGGATTTTCAAGTGCTGCCTTTTGATTTTGCCGCCGCGCGTGAAGCTGGAGCAGTCCGCGCTAGCCTGGAGAAGCTCGGCCGCCGCATTGGCGTGATGGATACCTTGATTGCGGCGCACGCCAAAGTGCTGGGACTTGTCGTGGTAACCAACAATGTCGCGCACTTCGGGAAAGTTAAAGGCTTGAAAGTAGAGAATTGGTCAGTGTAGCGAGGAAGCAGCGTCTCCCATTAGGGCGACAGCAATCAACGCATCGCAGACCTCACAGAACTCATAGGGCGGATGAGAACTCATAGGGCGGATGAGCCCGCAGGGCGTTATCCGCCGACATGCGTCTATGCCTATTACTATGCGGCCACAACCATAGGTGGATGTGTGGCCAAACCCAGCAAGACGAGCTGCCCAGTCTCGATCAGAAACGAAACACCCCATACCCCGGCTCAGCCAACGGTGCATTCAACGAGGCACTAATTGCGATGCCCAGCGCATTGCGCGTATCAACGGGATCGAGAATACCGTCGTCCCACAGATTGGATGTTGAGTAGTACGCAGACAGTTGTTCCTGATAGGCCTTGAGCGTTTCCTGGTACACCGCATCTACAGCACTTGCATTCGGCGCGTGCCCGGCGCGTTCGAGCTGACCTCTTTTCACCTCCGCCAGGGTGCGCGCCGCTTGCTCGCCGCCCATCACGCCAATTTGATGATTCGGCCAGCTGAATAGGAAGCGCGCGTCATAGGCGCGTCCGCACATACCGTAGTTGCCGGCGCCAAACGAACCGTGACACATCACAGTGAATTTTGGCACTCGGCTGCAGGCCTGCGCCATAATCATCTTCGCGCCGTCCTTGGTGATGCCGCGCGCTTCGTATTCCTTACCCACCATATAGCCGGTGATATTTTGCAGAAACACCAGCGGCGTCGCGTTCTGATTGCAGAGTTCGATGAAGTGCGCGCCTTTGAGCGCGCTGTCGTTGAACAGCACCCCGTTGTTGGCCAGGATGCCTATTTTAAACCCCCACAGATTCGCGTAACCGCAGATGAGCGTGGTGCCATAGGCTGGCTGATATTCGTGAAAGCGACTGCCATCGACCAGCCGCGCGATCACTTCTCGCATGTCGAAGCCGCGCTTGATGTCATCGGGAATAATGCCGTAGAGCTCCTCCGCAGGATAGTAAGGGGCTTCCACAGCATCGCGTTGCAGGGGCCATTTCGCAGGCGAATCCCATTGCGCGACGATTTCGCGACCGAGTGCAATCGCGTGCGCCTCGGTATCGGCCGGGTAGTCGCAGGTGCCGCTGATCTGGGTATGCAAATCGCAGCCGCCGAGCTCATCCACCGTGACGATTTCGCCGGTCGCCGCTTTAACCAGCGGTGGCCCGGCCAGAAAGACCGCGCCGGTGCCGCGCACGATCACCGCGTAATCCGAGAGGCCGGGAATGTACGCGCCGCCCGCCGTGCAATGGCCAAATACCAGCGAGAGTTGTTTCACATTCATGCGACTGAGAATGGACTGATTGCGAAAAATCCGGCCGGCCATTTGTTGATCTGGAAACAACTCTGACTGCAGGGGCAGAAAGCCGCCGGCGCTATCGCATAAATGAACCACTGGCAGATGGTTTTCGATCGCGATGTCCAGGCAACGTACGATTTTTTTCACGGTGAGGGGATACCAGGCGCCACCCTTGATGCTGGAATCGTCGGCGTGAATCATCACCTCGCGGCCGCTCACCATGCCGACTCCTGTGATGCTGCTCGCGCCGGGCGCTTCGCCGTCATAGGCCATATTGGCCGCGAGCGATGAAAGTTCGAGGAATGGCGTGCCCGGGTCAAGCAGCCGTTCCAGTCGTGCGCGTGGCAGCATTTTGCCCTGCTTGTACAGGCGCTCGACATCGCGCGCCGGTCGCACATGCCGCGCGGCCTCCTGACGTGCACGGAATTCAGTCATCCGCGCGACATTCGCCGCATGGTTCTGGCGAAATTCGGCGGAGCCGGTGTTCAGTTTGGAGCGGATTCTGCTCATGCGGGCGTGATCTCGGCGTGCTGTTGCAGGGCCAGCAATAGCTCGCCCTTCTGGAATGATTGATTGAGTTCGACATGCACAGTGGCTATGGTGCCCGCCCGTGGCGCATTCAGCGTGATCTGCATCTTCATCGATTCGATGGTGAGCAAGGGATCGCCGGCCGCCACCAGCGAGCCGACCTGGCAGCGGAGAGCGACCACTACGCCCGGCATATCCGCGCGGAGTTCATCGCCACTGACGCCATGCTGGGTGGCATCGAGCTCATCGATTACGCCGACTGAAAAAGTCCGCGCACCGATTTTGAGATGCACCCGATCGCCTTCGCAGACGCGCCAGACCTGGTACTGCTGGTCGTCCACTGTTAACAGCCAACAGTCCTCACCCAGCGCTGCCGCTTCACTGAGCACATATTCCACAGTCCCGACTCGACAGCGAAATTGTGGCTGCCGCGCCAGGATTTCGACTTCGTGATTCTGTCCTTCGAAGTGTAAGGTGATGGGCATCGTGTCAGTTCCGCCAATGGCCGATGGAGGCATGAGGTTCGGGAATCGCGTAGGCCATGCGACGAAAGCCGTCATCTGCCAAGGCCGCCGCTAACAGCACGGCAGCCAGATCCACAGGTTCCAACGGCGCAGGCGCAAGACTCGCCGCATGTTCTACTACGAAGCCGGTGTGCAGGCGCCCCGCCACAAATTCAGGATGCGCAAAAATCTGGGCGAGATAGTCCAAGTTCGAATCGACGCCAAGTAACACCGTTGCTGCCAATGCCTCGCGCATGGCGGTGATTGCGGCGTCGCGATCCTCCGCATGGCAGACCAGCTTGGCCAGCATGGAATCGAACGCTGCCGTCACCGCCAAGCCTTCCTGGATGCCGCTCTCGAAACGGAGGTGCGGCCCTGCGGGTACACGCAACCGCCGAATGGTGCCGGTCGCCGGCCGAAAGTCCTGCGCTGGCTGTTCAGCACACACCCGGCATTCCAGCGCATGTCCGCTTTGCTGCACGTCGGGCTGCGCGAGCCATAGCGGTTCGCCGTTGGCAATGCGGATTTGTGCTGCAACGAGATCCAGCCCCGTCACAAATTCAGTGACGGGGTGCTCGACCTGCAGCCGGGTGTTCATCTCGAGAAAATAAAAAGCGCCATCCGGGGCCAGAATGAATTCCACCGTGCCGGCATTGCGATAGCGCGCGGCGCTGGCGAGTTTCACGGCGGCTGCACAGATCTCGTCGCGCAGCGCACGCGGCAAATTCGGCGCCGGGCTCTCCTCGATGATTTTCTGGAAGCGGCGTTGAATGGAGCATTCGCGCTCGAACAGATGCACCACGTTGCCGGTTCCATCGCCCAGCACCTGAACTTCGATGTGCCGGGGCCGTTCGATATACCGCTCTGCATAGATTCGGCCATCCGCGAAATAGCGCAGCGCCTCGCCGGCGGCGAGTTCGGCGCGCGCCGCCAGTTCGTCCGCATGATGCACGATACTCATGCCCTTGCCGCCGCCGCCTGCGGCCGCCTTAATCAATAGCGGAAAGCCGATCGCACTGGCGGCACTCACAAATTCCTCCAGGCTGCCTTGCTGGGTTGCGCTGGGCGCGACCGGGATGCCATGTTGGACCGCGAATTCGCGCGCGCGCAATTTGTCGCCCATGAGGTCGATGACGGTGGACTGCGGGCCGATGAAGTGCAGCCCCGCTGCTTCAACGGCGGCTGCGAAGCGCGTATTCTCGGCGAGAAACCCATAGCCGGGATGGATGGCGTCGGCGCCGGTATGCCGCGCGGCCGCGAGCAGTTGCGCAACATCGAGATAGGCGGCCGTCGGCACCTCGGCATGCAGTTCAACTGCGGCATCCGCTGCTGCCACATGCGGGGCTTGCCGATCAGCGAAGTGATAGACAGCCGTGGTTTTAAGGCCTAACGCGCGCGCTGTGCGCTGAATCCGGCATGCGATCTCACCGCGATTCGCGATCAAAATGTGGGCAATCGGCATGGCGGGCCTAAGGTCTGGAGGAACCCTGGACTCTAGTGGAACGACCCGCACACGGTCAACGCGCAGGCACGCATGCAGACCTGAATTCTAGCTTGGCGTCCATCGCGGCTGAAGCCGCTCCTACACAGGATCATCCCGCTTCGGTAGGCATCTATCGCGGCTGAAGCCGCTCCTGCACAAGCACAAGATTCTCTATCTTCGTAGGCGCGGCTTCAGCCGCGATTCTTCCGGTCATTAATGCCTTGAACAGTTCCAAAGCATGCGCTAGCGTGCGCCCGGATCATGCTTCCTTCCACGCCGCACTCTGGAGAACTGAATCCCCAATGGACGCCAAGTCGAAGACGAATTCCAACCGCACCTTAGGCCCCGTCCCGGATCTTGAACACCATCTGCCAAATGAATGGTGGCGCAATCTTTTTAACTCGCTTTATCTGAAAACCGATGGCGATGTGGTCGAGAACGACGAGAACACCGTGCGCGAAATCGACGCGGTGCTCACCGCAGCCGGGTTGGAGCCGAATGACCGCGTGCTCGATTTGTGTTGCGGGCAGGGGCGTCACTCGTTGGAGCTCGCGCGCCGCGGATTTAAGAGCGTCCTTGGCATTGATCGATCCCGCTACCTGGTCAGCCTGGCGCGACGCCGGGCGCGCACCGGCACACTTGACGTGCGCTTCAAGGAGGGCGATGCACGAAAATTTTCCGTGCCGGAATCCAGTTTCGACTGTGTGCTCATTATGGGCAATTCGTTCGGCTACTTCGATCGCGAGGAAGACGATCTGGATGTCTTAAGCTCGGTCAAGCGCGCGCTGCGCTCAAATGGCAAGCTGGTACTAGATCTCATGGACGGTGACTGGATGCGCGAGCATTTCGAACGTCGCTCGTGGGAATGGATCGACGAAAATCAATTCGTCTGTCGCGAGCGCTCGTTGTCTGCCGACGCAGCGCGCATGATTTCGCGCGAAGTGGTGGTCCATGCGGAAAAAGGCGTGATTGCGGATCAGTTCTATGCCGAGCGTCTTTATTCCCGAGACCTAATTACCAAGCTGCTGCAAACCGCAGGCTTCACCGATATTCGCTTTCACGGGGCGCTTGAGGCGCTGTCCACACGCAACGCGGATCTCGGCATGATGGCCCATCGCAATTTTATTTCCGCCGTGGCGCCCTTGAAGCAGGCCACTCGGAAACGCCGTGACGTGCGCTATCCCGAGGTCACGGTACTGCTCGGTGATCCGCGACTGCCGGATGACGTCAAACGCGATGGTCGATTCAACATAGAGGACCTCGAAATCGTCAACCGCCTGAAGACGGCTCTGAACGAACTGCCCGGCTACAGCTTCAGTTATCTCGATAATCACAGCACTTTCTTTAATGATCTGCGCAATCGGCATTCCACTTTCGTGCTCAACCTCTGTGACGAGGGCTATAACAACGATGCCTTGAAGGAATTGCATGTGCCGGCCTTGCTGGAGATGCTCGGAATTCCTTACAGTGGGGCAGGTCCGGCGGCCTTGGGCCTGTGTTACAACAAGGCGTTGGTGCGGGCTGCGGCGGAATCCTTTGATATTCCAGTGCCGCTGGAATCTCTGTTCGATCCGGATGATCAGGGCGCGACCTTGCCATCGATCTTTCCGGCGCTCATCAAGCCATGTCTGGGCGACAGCAGCTTAGGGATTACCCAACACGCGGTGGTGAACAACACCGAAGAGGCAGTGGCATATCTCACCGAATTGCGCAATTTGCTGCCTGGGCGACCGCTGCTGGTACAAGAGTTTCTCCCTGGTCGTGAATATACCGTCGCACTCATTGGCAATCCCGGTTTCGGCTATACGGTATTTCCGCTGCTCGAAGTCGATTTCAGTGGGCTGCCGCCGGAGTTACCTAGAATCCTGAGTTACGAATCGAAATGGTGCCCCGACTCGCCCTATTGGAATGACATCGTGTACCGTCAGGCGCAGCTTGACGATGATCTCCGACGGCAGATGGTGGATTGGTCGATCACCTTGTTCGAGCGGCTGGGTTGCCGCGATTACGCGCGCATGGATTTCCGGACTGACGCGACCGGCCAGGTGAAGTTGCTGGAAGTGAATCCCAATCCGGGTTGGTGCTTGGATGGCAAGATGAATTTGATGGCAGGCTTTGGTGGCTATCGCTATGCCGACTTCCTGCGTCTGGTGCTCGAAGCCGCGCAGCTGCGCTGTGCAAGTCGTAAGGAATGGCGGAATCTGGCGGGGGTGAAGTCTGAGGCGGCTTAGGGTATGACGACTGGGTAAGTTCAGAAAGTAGGGCGGAAAAGCGCAGCGCCGTCCGCCATTTCGGATGCTTCAAGCGGGCGCCGCCACCCCTCGCATACGGCGGAAGGCGCTGCGCTTTTCCGCCCTATACTTTTATTACTCTGTGTTCTCCGTGGCATTGTTTTTTTGGCGAGGCAGCTCTAGCGCGCCCGCTTCAACGTATTCTGATCGAAGTCACGAGCCGTCAGGCCACGGCGAAACTGGTAATTCGCCCATTTAAGTTCGGTAGCCTTCCCGGATTGGTGATTCTGCATGTGCATCCGCGCGGGGCGCCAGTATTGCGCCAGGTACTGCGCATAGTCCGTAATTTCCAAGGTCTTCAATAACGTGTTCTTGCGATCATAGAACTCTACTTTCAACGGCTGCAGCATGCCCTGGTCTAACCACACCACGCGCCGGGTATAGCCCGAATGCTCGTAGGCGGGGATTTGCTCCAGCACATGCGTCAGGCGCGCGCCGAGCGGTTCATCGCGTAACCACCGGTAACGGTACTTCTTCACTTCAGCAGAGGACAGATCCTCATACGCGAACTCACTGCCGACGAAGGGGCCGGATTTATTCGCTGAGGCGATACGCTTCACGCGCTTCAACGCTGGCAGGTACAGCCATTGATCGTCTGGTCGCAGCGCGTGGGTGTAGCTCAGAAAGGCGGTGCCGGCAATATCGCGCGGAGAATCGAAGATGGTCAGGCTTTGATCGCCATCGTCTGCCATTTCCAAGGTCTTGATGCGCAGTTCGCGGCGACTCTCCTGGCCGTGCTTATTGCGCAGAACCATGCTGAGTTCTGCGCTGACATCCTGCCAGCCGACGTCTCGACGATCGGCCTCCAGCGCGATCGCGAGGCCCTTCTCTTCAGCAGTCTCGGCCAAGATGTTAAAAGACAGCAAGCCGAGCACACAGATTACAACGAACTTAAGCATGCCGACGTCCTTCGATTAGCAACAGCAATGGCGACAGGAAGAAAAGATCGGCGAGTACGGCGAGTGCGATGACTGCGGCCGTGAGCAGGCCCATACCGGCATTCAATTCGAATTTCGACAGGGACAACGTGAGAAAGCCGACCACCAGCACCAGTGAAGTGACGATCATCGCGCGCCCGTTCACCTGGAAGGCGTAACGCACGGCAGCTTCCGGTGCGAGCTTCAGGCCAGCGCGTGCGCGCTGGTACTTGACCAGGAAGTGGACGGTATCGTCGATGATGATGCCAAGCGACATGCTGGCGACGACGGACAGCGATAAGCCGACTTGCCCCACGCAGAGCCCCCAGGCACCGAACCCCACGGCGAGCGGCAATAAATTGGGAATCAGACTGATCAATCCCAGCTTGACTGAGCGGAGCATCAATAGCAGCACACCAGAAATGAGGACGAGCGCGCATACCGTGCCGATCAGCATCGAGGAGATATTGCGCAGGCCAAGCTGGGAAAACATCAGAGCCGTGCCCGAACCCGCGCTCGCGGTGACGTGGCGCGCGTGTTGCTTCAACCAAGTCTCGGCTCGCGTATTAAACGCGATGGCGGCGCGACTTGAGAGGGTGTCCATGCCGACGCTTACCTTAAGCGCAGATTTATCGACACTGATCTGATTGTTCAGATCAAGCCCGTAGGGCAGCGACATTTCATATAGCAGCAGGTATTGGGCAGCCAGTTCGCGCGTCTCGGGCACTTGGTGCATGGCCGGATTGTCGTTGTGCAGGTTCTTGTTCAGGCGCTGCAGAATGTCGGTGTAGCTCGCGACGTGCTTCACTTCGGGCTGTGCGCGTAACCAGTCGGTAAAAGTTGCGGTGTCGCGCAGAAATGCCGGTTCGTTGATGCCGTTTTCAGCACCTGCTTCCAAGGTGTAGTAGAAGTGATAGACCCCAGTCAGATTCTTTACCGTGAAATCCGTGGCGCGTCGGAACTCGATCGCCTGATCAAAGTACTCCACGAACACATCGTTGAGCTCGTTGCGTGGAATACACGCGATCAGGGCCAACGCGCCAGCCCCGATGAAGGCCACCAGCGGACGGCGCCGCGCAATCACAAAGCTGGCTAGCGATGACAACGCGGCCAGCGGTAATGGACTTTGAAATGGCCGCCGGGCTGGCAGTATCGCAAGTAACGCAGGGAGCAAAGTGAGCGCGAGCAGATAAGAAGCGACATCGCCGAAGGCGACCAGATTGCCGAGTTGGCGAAACGGCGGGACCTCAGAGAAATTAAAGGTGAGGAAGCCGATCACTGTGGTGAGGCTGGCCAGGAAAATCGGCTTCAGGTTGTAACGCAGCGCGTCGACCAGGGCTGCGTGCTGCGCCTGCCCGTTATGCAGGCCTTGCAAATAGGCGTCGAGCACATGCACGCAGTTGGCAATCGCCACCGTCAGAATAATCACGGGCGCCGCCGAGGTCGCCGCCGATACCGGATAGCCAATGAAGCCCGCGATCCCCATCGCAATGACAATCGCGAGCCCAATCACGAGCACGCAGCACAGCGCGCCACGGAAGCCGCCGATCAACAAGCCCACCAACAGAATCATCAGGCCGAAGCTGAGCGGAATCAGCGTCGTGGTGTCGTCGAGTGCCGCTTCGGCAAAGGCGTTGTCCATCATGACGACGCCCGTGAGATGTATTTTCAGTCCTGGGTAGCGTTGCTCGAAATCTGCCGCCAGTGTGCGTGCAGCTTTGACTACGGTGGGCACCTCATGTGCCTCGTCAAGGCGCGGGAGTTGGACTACCACATTCACGGCGGTAACTCGCGCGTCATCGCGAATCAACGCGCCGTTGAGCAAGGGCTCCGCTAACGCCAAGCGTCGAATCTCGGTGAGATTCTGTGCCGTAAGGTGGGCCGGGTCGGGCACGAGATCACGCACGAGGAGTTCGTCGTCATGGCCTTCGGTATGTTGGAAATTAGTCAGCGAATCCACGCGCGAGGAGTAGGGGATCTGCCAGGCTGCATGGGTTAGCTCGGCGACAATCGCGAGCGTCTGCGCGCTGAAGATCTGCCCGCCGGGCGGGGCGAGCACAAAATTCAGTGTATCGTTTTTGACGAAGGTGTCTTCGAGCGCGTTGAAAGCCAGCAGCTGTGGATTATCCGGGCTGAAATACAAGCGGTGATTGTTGTTGAATTTGAGCAGATGCAAGCCGGATCCTGCGGCCGCCACCAGCAGAATCCACACGCCGACGATCAACCAGCGGTGGCGGATGATGAGCTCGGAGGTGCGCAGTGCAGAGGGCAACAAAGCAAGGGATGTCCTGGGCATTAAAAGGAGACAGATTCGATTGGCGGTTACCTTAAACGGACGTGCCAGCGCAAGACCGCACGCGCCGCGCTTTCACCCTCGTAGGAGCGACTTGATATTCCAGTGCACGACTTCGGGTTTCATCGCGCCTAAAGGCGCTCCTACAAAAGCAAATCGACGCGCCCCCTCCCCGTAGGAGCGGCTTTAGCCGCGAACAGCGCCCAATCGCGGCTGAAGCCGCTCCTACCTGAAGTTTGCACGACTTCGGGTTTCATCGCGCCTAAAGGCGCTCCTACAAGAGAAAATCGAAGCGCCCCTCCCCGTAGGAGCGGCTTTAGCCGCGAACAGCGCCCAATCGCGGCTGAAGCCGCTCCTACCTGAAGTTAAGGGGCACTACTGCGCGAAATACCCACCATCGACCGGTAGCGCGACACCCGTCACGAACGAGGCTTCGTCCGACAACAGCCACGCCACAGCATCCGCGATCTCGCGGGGTTCGCCCAGGCGATCCATGGGCTCTTGGGCGACCAATGATTGTTCGCCGATGCCGCTTTCGTCCAAGAGTCGCGCCACCATCGGGGTTTTGATCACACCCGGGCACACGGCATTGACTCTAATTCGTTTGCGCGCAAATTCGAGTGCCACGCTCTTCGTGATGCCCACCACGCCGTGCTTGGACGCGCAGTACGCGCTGGCGCCGCGCGCGCCGACCAAGCCGGCAACCGACGCGGTGCTGACAATCGAACCGCCACTGCCCTGGCTCAAAAGCTGATCGATCTGGTATTTGATGCATAGCCACACGCCTTTGAGATTGACCGCGATGGTGCGGTCGAAGCTCTCTTCGGTCATTTTTGAGATGTTGGTGAAACTCCCTTCGATGCCGGCATTGTTGAACGCACCGTCCAAGCGACCGTAGGCTTTGACGGTGCCGGCAATCAAGGCCTGGACTTCACTGCCAACCGCCACATTGGTCTGGATGAAAATGGCAGTGCCGCCGGCTTGCTTGATCAACTCCACTGTCGCGGGCGCCTCGACCGTGTTGACGTCGGCCACCACGACCTTGGCGCCGTCCGCCGCGCAGCGCTGGGCAGTCGCGCGGCCAATCCCGGTGCTGCCACCGGTCACGATAATCACTTTATCTTGAAGTTTGCCGGCCATCTTGGATCTCCTGTTATTTTGCTGATGAATGATTGGGGCATGCTACCAGATCGGAGACTAGCCTTAAGCTGGAGCCGGTGATAGCTTCTGGGTTGGATGCACCTTGGCCGCATCCTGACACCGCCGCCCGTTTAAGCACGCACACTGGGAGACTTGCCCATGACGAATCTACTCAAACGCGGCGATTCCTACGCAGAGATTTACCGTAACTTCAAATGGAATATCCCTGCGCAGTACAACATCGCCGATGACGTGTGTGATCGTTGGGCCAACGGTTCCGAGCGCCTGGCCTTGATCTACGAAGATAAGACGAAGCAGGTCCATCGCTATACCTTTCAGCAGATTCAACAATATGCCAACCAATGGGCGAATACCCTGTGCGGCCTCGGCCTGCAGCGCGGCGATCGGGTCACCGTGTTATTGGCGCAGGATCCCGAATGCGCGATTACCCACGTGGCGTGCTGGAAGGCCGGTCTGGTGTCCTGTCCTACTTCTGTGTTGTTTGGGGCCGATGCGCTGATCTATCGCCTGCATGACAGTCGTGCACGGGTGTTGATTACCGACAGCGCAAATTTTGCGAAGGCCGAGGAAGCGCAGCGCGCCGCACCGCTGCTCGCGCATATTTTCGTGGTCGACGGCGCACCTGCCGGCAGCCGTAATTTCTGGGACACCATCGCCACTGCCGCGAGCACTTTCGAGAATGTGCGCACTGAGGCCGAAGAGACCGCGTGGATTTCGTATACCTCAGGCACCACCGGCATGCCCAAGGGTTCGGTTCAGCCGCATCGTATGATGCTGGGGCACATGCCGAGCCTGGAGTTCGCCTACGATTTCTTTCCGCAGCCGCAGGACACCCTGTGGTCGCCCGCTGACTGGGCCTGGATGGCGGGCTTGATGGATGTGATTTTCCCGGGGTGGTTTCATGGCTGTACGGTGGTCGCGACCGCCATGAAAGGTTTCGAACCCGAAGAGGCTTATCGGATTCTGGCGCAGCACGCGGTCACTTTAGCGCTGCTTACCCCGACCATGCTGAAACTCATGCGCGGCGTGCCGGATCCGCTGTCGCGCCACAAACTCAAGCTCCGCGCCGTGGTCTCGGGCGGCGAGTCGGTGGGCAAGGAACTCATTGAATGGGGACGGCGCGAGCTCAAGATGAGCATCAACGAGGCCTTTGGGCAAACCGAATGCAATGTCATCCTCGCCAACAATGGCAATGTGATGGAGATAAAACCGGGTTCGTTGGGCCGTCCGACACCAGGCTCGATCGTGGCAATCATCGATGATGCAGGGCAAGAAGTGGCGCCCGGTCAAACGGGTCATATCGCATGCAAGCGACCGCATCCGGTGATGCTCAAGGAATACTTGAACAAGCCCGAGGCGACGCGCGATAAATTTATCGGCGACTGGCTGATCACCGGCGATACCGGGCACATGGATGAAGACGGCTATTTCTGGTTTCACGGCCGAGCGGACGATGTGATCACGAGTTCCGGGTACCGTATCGGGCCGAGCGAGATCGAAGATGCGTTGCTCAAGCATCCGGCGGTCAAGATGGCTGCCGTCATTGGCGTGCCCGATCCGGTGCGTACCGAGATCATCAAGGCGTTTATTATTCCGGCCCCTGGCGTTATCCCCAGTGACGCGCTGATCGAAGAGCTTAAAGATTCGGTGCGTCAGCGCCTCGCCAAACACGAAGTGCCGCGGCTGATTGAGTTTGTGGAGTCATTGCCGATGACCACCACCGGCAAGATCATGCGGCGTGAATTGCGTGAGCAGGAGAAGACGAAGGCGGGGGTGTGACGCCCATGCTGGACCTTAAAATTCCGTCATCCCGGAATTCGCACCGCGAATATCCGGGATCCATCCTGAACTTCACGCGCCCCTGGATCCCGGGTCTGCGCCCGGGATGACGGGCTAGGTTGTTCTCCTCACGGCCCACCATCAAACACCCGCACGATGTCCGCCTCGACCAGCCAATCCGGATTGCGCAGCACCGTATGGACCTTGAGGCGGCGGGGGCTGCCCTTCAACGATAATTCTTCGAGCATGGTGCCGCGTGGCGCGAGCAAGGTTTCGATGACGAGGACATTCTCACGCCAGTACACCATGCCGCGTCCAAGTTCATCCGGGGTAAATTCATCCCCCTTAGCGGAATAACGCTGTCCGCCCGTGCGCGGTTTGAGGTGCCGCTTAAAGCCTTGGTCATAAGTGATTTCGACGCCAGACTCAGTAGTGGCCACGGTGAGCGATTCCGTATGCAGTACGTGGGTGAGCTCACCAACTTCTGCCACACGATTTATCGAGCGCCGTTCTTCGGCGAGTTCAAGTTCGTTGTAGATCCTTTCCTTGCGACCCAGGCCCTCACGCTCGCGCTCAGCAGTGACTTGTGATTTTGGCTTCGAGCGAATGACGGTCAGTCCCTGGAGTCTTTCGCGGACATCGTCGCTTTCGTCTTCGTTGAGGGTCCAATGGCCACCGAGATCGGGGGCGGCGATGCTCGGCACTGACCACACGCAGCCACCGAGAAGCCACCAGGAAAGAACAATCCGCAGCACTTTCTGCATAGAGGTCAACGTCCAGTAGAAACCGGTACGAAGTCTAACAGCCTGCCGCTGCAGCGCGAATCCACCACCCCGCGCGTCGACCTGATCGCGCGGCCGTCTGAATTGAGGCGCAACATTTGCCACTGATTCGGTACACTTAGGCATACGTATCGGAAGCCCCCTTATGAAGCTCGTCAGCGCCGCCCATGCCATGCAGGCCATCCCCAATCACAGCACGGTCATCATGCCCGGGGGCTGCGCCGAGCCGGTCACCCTGTTCGAGGCCTTTAGCGAGAATGTCGAGCGCTTCACGGGACTCACTGTGATGTCAGGCTTTGGCTTCGGCCGTTATGGTTACCTCAAGCGCGGGATCGGCGAACACTTTCGGTATATGACCTGGCAGGCCTCGGCTGCGCTGCGCGAACTATTCAAGGAAAACGATCCACGCAAGATTGGCTTTGTGCCGATTCGTCTGGCCGATTTGAATCGCGTGGTTAGCCGGGACGGGCCGATTTCGCCGGACGTCGTCATTGTGCAAACGTCACCACCGCAAGCTGACAATACCGTCAGTCTGGGGATTTCGGTGGGCGCGAATCTGGATTTCGTTGCCAATGCGAAACTCGTCATTGCCGAGTTCAATCCTCACATGCCAGTCACCGCCGGCCAGAGTCGGGTGGCTTTATCCCAGATTAATTTTGGCGTGGAAGCGGCAACCCCGCTGTGTACTTATCACACGCCACCCGCCAAGCCACGTGATCAGGCTATTGTTGAACATGTGCTGGATCTGATTCCCGCTGACGCCTGGGTGCAGTTGGGCATTGGCGCAGTGCCTGATCGCGTGTTGAGCCGGCTCGCTGAGAAGCCCGGTGTAAATTTATTCTCCGGACTTTTAACCAGTGGCTTGCAGCAGTATTTGAATGACGTGCGGCACACGCCTGAAGTGACCGCCGGTGAGTTGGCGGGGGATCAGGCGTTCTATGATTTCTGTGGACGTGATGCGCGGGTGCAGATGGCGCCGCTCAGAGTCACCCACAATGTGGCGAGCCTGGCTTTGCTCCCGCGATTTGTTTCGATCAATTCTGCGCTCGAAATAGATCTTCAGGGGCAGAGCAATGGCGAGTCACTCGGCGCGCTGCCGATTAGCGGGGTGGGCGGCAGCCTGGATTACATTGAAGCAGCGGCGCAAAGCACGGGCGGCGTTTCAATCATTGCCATGCCGGCGACCACTGAGGACGGCAAGCATTCAAAGATTGTCGCGCGATTAGCACCGGGCGCGCCGGTCACTACCCCGCGCT
Source organism: Klebsiella pneumoniae (assembly GCA_945861225.1). Classification (GTDB taxonomy): domain Bacteria; phylum Pseudomonadota; class Gammaproteobacteria; genus CAIKBL01. The sequence goes on along the minus strand of CAMATU010000019.1, from coordinate 17,717 downwards.
TCGCTGTAGATTGTGTGATCACCGAGTACGGGGTGGCGCGCTTGAAGGGGCGCGACCTGTGGGCGCGCGCGGAAGCACTGATTGCAATCGCGCATCCGGATTTTCGAGATGGCTTGGCGAATTCTCTCAAATAAGGTGTGCGGTCATGCTCAAAATCATCACGTTGTTTAAACGTCAAAAGGGAATGTCGCTCGCGGATTTCGAGCGGCATTGGGTACACGAGCACGCGCCGAAGGTGTGCCGCTTACCGAATCTCCGGCGCTATGTGCAAACCCAGACAATAGCCAGCGGGTACCAGAAGGGCGAACCCGCGATCGACGGCTGCGCTGAATTGTGGTTTGACGATACCGCAGCGCTGCGCGCCTTGAGTACCGGATCTGCCTTGAAAGCCGTGCTCGCCGACGAAGTGAACTTGATGGACCCCGCCTCACGCTGCGAGATAATTACTGAGGACGTGGTCATTAAAGACGGTCGCATTCCAGCGCAAGGGGTGAAAAACATCGAACTGGTGGTACGGCGTCCCGATCTTGCGCCGGCAGATTTCCATCGTTACTGGATTGAAACGCACGGCCCGCTCGGCGGCGCTATTCCGCAGGTGCACCGCTATGTGCAAAGCCATACCCGCCTGGCGGCGTATCGCGACGGACGGCAGCCGGCACTCGATGGCGTGGCGCTGACCTGGTTCGACGATACCACCGCCATGCGTGCCGCGGCGCTAACTCCGGAGTACGCGCGGACCCGCGCCGATGAACATAATTTTCTGACCGAGCCACTTTCCTTCGTGATTGCGCGCGAACGCGTGATGCTGGGCTGAGCGATGAAGGCCTTACCCGCGGTGATCCTGGAGGCAGTGCTGGACTGCATGCCGATCGCGCGCCTGGCCTTGCGCGATCTGGAGGATCAACCGGAAGCGCTACCGATTGTGTTCGCGCGGGTCGCCGGCAGTGTGTGGTCACCGATCGACGGCAAACCGAAAGGGCCGGCCGGCCAGCTCGGGCGGTTGGCGCGCCTGGAGCGTGCGCCAAAAGTGATGCTGGTGCTTGATCACTACGCGGACGATTGGCGTGATCTGTGGTGGATTCGGTTGAAAGCCACCGCGGAAATTTTGCGCAGCAAGCATCCCGATTGGTTACCCGCGATCGCTGCCCTGAATGAAAAATACCCGCAGTATCAACAAACGCCCATGTTCAAGGACGAACCGACGATGTTGCGGTTTACCTGGCTCGGCATCGGCTGGTGGGCGAGTTCAGGCTTGGACGGTATTGAACGCTGGCTGCAGGAGTTTGCATGAAAGCTTCGCCGTCTGCCGCGAGCCTATTAACCCCGGCGCAGCGCGCACGGGTCCGCCTGCGCTCTGATGGCTGGGGCCTGTGGTTGGTGGGGCATGCATGGTTGATGATTGTGAGCAGCATGGCACTGGTCGCGTGGCTGCCGAATCCACTGACCTACGGCTTGGCGGTGATGTTGATTGGCAGTCGCCAACTCGGGCTCCTGATCCTCATGCACGATGGCGCCCACGGCATGCTGGCACGAACTCGTGTGCTGAATGATGCGCTAAGCCAGTGGGGCTGTGCGTACCCGATGCTGGCCGAAACCAGTGCCTATCGCCGCTATCACCTGCTGCATCACGCGCGCACGATGCAGCAGGACGATCCAGATATTCTGCTCACCGGCCACTATCCCATTTCACGTGCAAGTCTTCGGCGCAAGTTGGTGCGCGATTTGCTCGGCCGTACCGGGTTTGCGCAACGCCGGGCGCAGTTCGCGCAGGCCTGCGGGCCAGCGGCAGCGCCCCTAAGCGCACGGCTGCTGAACCTGCGGTCGCGCTTGGGGCGTCAGATCGGCGTTAATCTCTGCTTGTTGACGGGGCTGGCACTCGCCGGGCACTGGAGTTTTTATTTTACGTTGTGGGTACTGCCCGCACTCACCTGGCAACAATTGGTGCTGCGCATCCGGAATATCGCGGAGCACGCCGTGGTTCCGGATCGCAATGATCCTTTCCGCAATGCACGTACCACGGAAATCTCCTGGCTGGAACGCGCCCTCATTGCGCCTTATTGGGTGAATTTCCATGTCGAACATCATCTGCTGATGTGGGTCCCGTGTTATCGCCTGCGGTTGCTGAGAAACTTCCTGTTCGCCAATGGCCACAGTGCGCAGATGCTCACCAGTCACGGCTACTGGGCGGTGCTGCGTGAGGTGACATGGCCCAGTCACCAGCACCCCGAGGATCCGGGGCCGCGCCGCGCACGTGCGGTGGGGACCTTCAGTGAGGGATTCAAGGAGGCTTAACCTTTTTCTTACTCCTTCAGCGCCTGCAGCGCGCGCAGACAGGGCCGCACCGGCTCCTCCAGGTTGATCGCCTGCACACACACGTGCGAGGCGCCGGCATCGAGATGCGCCTGCACATGCGCGCGAATCCTGGTTTCATCGCCCCAGCCGAGCAGCTGATCGATCAGCCGATCACTGCCGCCGTTGTCCATGTCGTCTTCGCTAAATCCGCAGGTCAACAGCATGTTGCGATAGTTGGTGAGCGTGAGGTAGAACCCCAACACGCGGCGTCCGACTTCCCGCGCGCGTCGCGCATCGGTGGTCAGACAAACGCGCTGCATCGGGCACAGCCAGGCCGCAGGGCCCAGGATTTCGCGTGCACGGCGCGTGTGCGCGGGAGTGGTGTTATAGGGATGCGAGCCTTGCGCGATTTCGGCCGCCAGCGCCGTCATCTTAGGCCCCAACGCCGCCAGCACGATCGGCATCTCGCCCAGTTCATTCGTGATGGCGCCCAGCGCACCTTTACTCACTGCTTGTGGTGCGATCCCCTCCAGCGCAAGGTTCTTGGTGACCGAGATTTCGGTGTGACATTGACGGAGCGTCGCCACATAACGCCGCATCGTGGCTACCGGTTTGCCATATACATGGCCACGCGGTTCAACCAACGCGCTGTGCGAGACGCCGAGCCCGAGCAGAAAGCGTCCGCCCGACAATTCGCTCAAGGTCTGCTGTGCCATCGCGGTCACCATGGGTTCACGGCTGTAGACATTCAGGATTCCGGTGGCCGCAATCAAGCGCTCGGTGTGGCTAAGAATCAAGGCCGCAGTGGCCACTGGTTCGCGACCCATTGCCTCTGGATACCACACGGCGCCATAACCCAGCCGCTCAATCTGTTGCACAGTATGTTTGAGTGCGGGGGCCGGGATGCCTTCGGTGAACATGAATACGCCGTGCGTGGTGAGGTTCATGAGCGTTCCTTGTTGGGAGGACTGGGTCAGGTAGCCTATGCACGAAAGGGGTACTACGCCAGATCTATCCACCGTGACTGCGAGCATTGAATATCGAGCAGCGAATTAAAATGGTGCGCAGGGAAATATTTGTGCGCCGCCAGTGCGCGTAGTACGCCGTGAGTTTCTCCTTTTCTCAATGGGCGGACGCCAAAGTCCAGCACCAAGCTCGTGATGGCGTGTTTGGCATCTGTCTTGCTCTATGTCTTGGTAATTGCCGCCGCTCTCTGGCGGCCAACCAGACGTTAGGTGTCTGCCGCGCGAGAGGTCGAGTCTTCCAGGCAAACGAAGATATCGCGCGCGCGGCAGATGCCCGGCGACAAATTTGGAGAGGCGTGCCAGAGGCCATAGAGATCATAGGGCGGAAAAGCGTAGCGCCTTCCGCCGGACGCTGACACCAGATTCCGTCATCCCGGGCGAAGACCCGGGATCCTCCGTCACATCAGGCGCCCATGGATCCCGGGTCTTCGCCCGGGATGACGGGGATAAGTGCTGCGCGCTCGCTCCTCTACCTCGCGCATTGAATTTACGCTTGCTCAAAGGTTGCATATTAAGAATAATAGTTGCATATAAGTAACTACGTATTCTCACCGCATGTCTCTGCGCCTTTTCAAATACGCGCTCAACCGCGACCATGCCGAACCGCGTTGGTTTAACACGCCAACCACGCTGCGCGACGCTTACGACGTGGTGATCATCGGTGCAGGTGGTCATGGGCTGGCTGCCGCCTACTATCTCGCGCGCCATCACGGAATCACCAAAGTGGCAGTATTGGATAAGGGCTATCTCGGTGGCGGCAACACCGGGCGCAACACCACCATCGTACGTTCCAATTATTTGACGCAAGAAGGTGTGCAATTCTACGACCGCAGCGTGAAGTTGTTCGAAGGACTCGCGTCCGAGCTCGATATCAACTTGTTTTATTCGAAGCGGGGGCATTTTACGCTCGCGCACAACGAGTCCACGTTGCGCACCGCACGCTGGCGCGCAGAGGTCAACCAGCATTACGGCATTGATAGCCGTCTGGTCGGCCCGGAGGAAGTTAAGCGTGCGTGCCCGGAAATTGATCTTCAATGTGGCGGTCAGCACGCAATTGTGGGCGCGCTGTTCCATGCCCCGGGCGCAATTGTGCGTCACGATGCCGTGGCCTGGGGCTATGCGCGCGGCGCCTCGAGTTTGGGCGTGGAGATTTTTCAACACGCGGAAGTGACCGCGATTGAGCTCGATCATAATCACGTGTGCGCGGTGCAGACCACGCGCGGGCGGATTACAACCGGCAAGGTGTTATCCGCCGTCGCAGGCGCGACCCCCACCACGCTTAAAATGGTCAACCTGCAGAGCCCAGTCGATATTCTGCCGTTACAGGCCTGCGTGACCGAGCCGATGAAACCCTGGCTCGATACCATCATCGTCTCGGGCAGTTTGCACGTGTATGTAAGCCAGTCGGCGCGTGGCGAACTCGTGATGGGTGCGGCGGTTGATCCGGCCGAGTTGCACTCAACGCGGTCCTCGCTGGAGTTCGTGACCTCGCTGACTGATCAGATGTTGGACCTGTTTCCGTTTCTGGCCGGCGTCAAGATCAATCGGCAATGGGCCGGCATGGCGGATATGACGCCGGATTTTGCGCCCGTTATGGGCAAAACGCCGGTCGACGGGTTCTATCTCGATGCCGGATGGGGCACCTGGGGATTCAAAGCGACGCCGGTGTGCGGCGAGACCATGGCCTACACCGTCGCCCACGATACCAATCACCGTTTAATCAGCGCGTTCGGCATGGAGCGTTTCGAACGGATGACTATGCTCGGTGAAAAGGGTGCGGCCGCAGTAGGGCATTAAGCGATGAAGCAATTCAACTGCCCTCAGCTAGGCCGGCGACCCGCCAGTGAATTCCAGTGCGCTGGCGCGACGGTCAATCACCTGTTGGAGGATGATGCCGCGCGCGCGCGCCGCAAAGTATATTTCGGGGACGCGACCGCGCGCGTCAAAACTGAATGGTGGTTCCATCGTGCGTCGCATCTGTGGTTCCTGATCGCGCGCGATACAGCTACCGATGACGTGCTGGATATCCAGCTCGCGACGCGCACGGGAGTCAGCGATGGCGCATAGACTGCCCGCCCAGCCCGGCGAATGGCTTACGCGTGAAGAGCGCGTGTGGTTTCAGTTCGAAGGCGAGCGTTACGCGGCCTTTGCAGGCGATACGGTGAGTAGTGCGTTGTTGGCGAATGGGCGGCGTGTGCTTGGCCGCAGCTTCAAGTATCACCGACCGCGCGGCATTTTGTCCGCCGCGAATCACGATACGAATGTGCTGCTGCAGACTGCATCGCGCCTGAATATCCGTGGCGATCTTGAGCCGGTGAGTGCCGGCGAAACGTACACGGCGGTCAACACCTTTGGTGGGCTTAAATGGGACTGGGCGCAAGTTCTGGACTGGCTCGGGCCGTTGCTGCCGGTCGGGTTCTACTACAAGGCGTTTTACAAACCGCGCTGGGCATTCCCGTGGTGGGAAAAAATCATCCGCCACGTGAGTGGGCTTGGCCGTGTGACAGCGACCTTTCCAACCACCCGTCTGCCGCATCGGCGGGCCTACGTCGATTGTCTGATCATTGGCGCCGGTGCGGCAGGGATGGCCGCGGCACGTGCGTTGGTCGCCCATGATCTCAAGATTTTAGTCGTCGATGAGAACGCCCAGATCGGCGGCAGCTTAGGCTATACCGCACTCACGGACGAACAGGCAGGGTGGTTTCACGCCACTCGCGAGCTCCTTACCAGCGCCACCCAAGTCGATATTCGCACGCAGTGTGTGGCTGCCGGCCTGTATGCGGATTTTGAAGTGCCACTGATCGCGGCAGCGGGGATGACGATTGTCACTGCGCGCAGCGTGTTGGTGGCGACCGGGGCCATTGAGCAGCCGGCGATTTTCCGCAACAACGATCTGCCGGGGGTGATGCTGGCGAGCGCCGCTCAGCGCCTGGTACATCGATACAGTGTCACGCCGTTTGAGCGCGGCGTGGTGTTGGCGGGCAATGTGGATGGCTATGACGCCGCACTCGATCTTCTTGATCATGGGTTGCGGATTGACGCGTTGCTGGATCTTGGAGATCCGGCGGCGCGAGGTGCGCGGGTGCAGGCGTTGAAGGCGCGCGGCGTGCGCGTGATCGGACATGCGAAAGTGATCGAGGCACGCGCGGAGCGTCAGGAACTCGCGCGGGTCGCGCTGACAGTTGCCGGCGTAGCCGAGGAAATCGACTGCGATGGTCTGTTAATGAGTGTCGGCTGGGCACCAGCATCACAACTGTTGCATCAAGGCGGCGCACGTTTCGTCTATGCACCTGCGCTTGAACAGATGGTCCCGCATGAACTTACCCCAGGATTGGTCGCCGCCGGCAGAGTGAACGGCCGTTATGACTTTGCGGCGAGAGTGGCGGATGGCGAAGCTGCCGCGCAGGAAATCCTATGTGCACTGGGGCGTGCTTCTGTCAGCTGCGTGCGGCCAGCGCTGGAGTCGGTCGCGCGCTCTCATCCCCGCCCCTGGTTCGGGCATCCCAAACGCAAGAACTTCATCGACTTCGACGAGGATATTCAGCTCAACGACCTGGAGATCGCCTGCCGCGAAGGATTCGACAATGTCGAATTACTGAAGCGCTATACCACCAATGGCATGGGCCCGAGCCAGGGCAAACATTCCAACCTGAATGCTGCCCGCTGGCTGGCGGAATACCAGGGCAAAACACTCGCCGAAATCGGTTCAACCACCGCGCGCCCGTTCTATCACCCGGTTGCGATGGGGACTTTGGCTGGACGCCGTCTGCGACCACAGGCCGAGAGCGCGCTTAACATATTGCACGATGAAGCCCAGGCGGAATGGATGGAAGCGGGGCAATGGCGACGGCCCAGAGTCTATCGACGTGGCAGTGCGGAAGACTCGCGGCGAGCCGAGTACACGGCAGTGCGCGAACGGGTGGGCATGATTGATGTATCCACGCTCGGCAAGTTTGAGATCTTTGGCCCGGATGCCGCGCGGCTGTTGAATTTGAGCTACACCTCGGCGGTCGATAAGACTGCGGTCGGCATGACCCGCTACGTGCTGATGTGTGATCACCGCGGAACCATTGTTGACGATGGCGTTGCCGCCAGACTGGCGGAGCAGCACTTCTATGTGACGGCGGGCTCAAGCCACGCGCCAGCCACGTATCGTCAACTCACGCAGATTGCCGCGTTATTCAAGCTCGAGGTCGAGGTGATCGACCAGACGCGCCAGCTGGCCGCGATTAATATCGCAGGGCCACGAGTACGCGCCTTGTTGCGCGAAGTGACCACGCAGGATCTCGATGATGCGAGTTTTCCGTTTCTGGGGGTGCGTGAAGGGACCTTGTGCGGGTTGCCCGTACGCATGTTGCGCGTTGGTTTCGTGGGCGAAGCCGGTTACGAAGTCCATCTGAGTTACACCGATGGTCCACGTCTCTGGCGGGAACTGCAAAGGTTAGGGGCGGCCGATGAGATCCTGCCCTTTGGCGTGGACACGCAACGCCTGCTGCGGCTTGAGAAGGGGCATCTGATCGTGGGCCAGGACACCGACGGCGTCATGCATCCATTCGAAACCCCGCTCGCTGGGCTCGTGAATTTCAAGAAGCCGCAGTTTCTTGGCAAAGCTGCGCTTGAAACCTTAAGCAAGAATCCGCAGCGTCGGCTGGTGGGTTTCGAAACGCGCGATCCTGCGGCGGCCGCGATCGAGGAGTGCCATTTGATACTCGAACACCGCGCGATCCTTGGCCGGGTGACCAGCGTTGGCTATAGCCCGACCTTGGATAAGACGCTCGGTCTCGCGGTGATCGAGCAGCAGGGCGAAACACCGGCTGCACGCCTCCAGATCAGAACTTCGGCGGGCACCTTGGTGGATGCGAACACTGTCGCGACACCGTTCTACGATCCGACCAACGCGCGGCAGAAGCAAGCATGAAGGCGAGCCCTCTACTGGCCTGTTTCGCCGATAGCGCCTACGAGTTCGGGGTGTGCGGTGAGATGACTGTGGCCCTGAAATCTCACCACGCATTGGCGACGGATTTGTATCTCGCGGATCTCAGTGCGCTGCGTAAATTCCTGGTGGTCGGAGCGGGAGCCGCCGCGTGGCTCGGTACTCAGGGACTGGCAGTGCCTGACTGGTTCAAACGTCGCTGCGACGCTAAGGGGCGTTGGGTGGCGCGGCTCGGCGACCAAAGATATCTGGTCTGCGAAGGGCGCGAGGCATCAGGCAAATCGGGGATCACGCCTGGTCGCTTGAGTGATGGAGTGCTCGTGCTTGCACAGGACAGCGTCGAGATTGCACTTGGCGGGCCAGCCGCCGCGACGCTGCTGAACGAGTTCTGCGCAATTGATCTTGATGCCGCGGTGAATGATGGGTGGATCCCAGTGCAGCTGGCGCAGATTGACGTCGCCGTGTATCGCTCCGCACAGGAACTCCACCTGATCTGTGCGCCCGCAGACGGGCAGTTTCTGTTTTCGATTTTGACCGAGGCGCTGACCGCGCAGGGCGGGACGGTGCTCGGCTTTGCAGATTATCAACAAGTCACGCGGGGAGGTGGCGCATGAATTTGAAACAGGCTCAGAAGTTCCTGAAGGACAATCAGATCCGCTACGTGCTCGCGCAGTTCGTCGATCTCCATGGGGTGGCGAAGACCAAGTCCGTGCCGGTGGCGCACTTCGAGGACATTCTGACCACCGGCGCCGGCTTCGCAGGATTCGCGATTTGGGGCATGGGCATGGGGCCCCATGACGCGGATTACATGGCAGTCGGCGATCTGAGCACCCTGTCGCTGGTGCCCTGGCAACCGGGCTATGCGCGCATCGTGTGCGACGGCACCGTGAAGGGGAAGCCGTATCCTTTTGACACGCGTCTCGTGTTGAAACAGATGACCGCCAAAGCCAAGGCCAAAGGCTGGACCGTCAACATCGGGATCGAGCCGGAGTTCATGGTTTTGACGCGCCGCGCAGACGGCAGCATTGGTCCGGCGGATGAAACCGATGTGCTGGATAAGCCTTGTTACGACTACAAAGGTCTATCCCGCGGGCGGGCGTTTCTGGAACGTCTGGTGGCGTCGTTGCAGGCGGTCGATTTCGACGTCTACCAAATTGATCACGAAGACGCCAACGGTCAATTTGAAATCAACTATACCTATAGCGATGCGCTCACGGCCGCCGATCGCTTTGTGATGTTCCGCATGGCAGCCGGCGAAATCGCGCGCGACATGAACCTCATCTGCTCGTTTATGCCTAAACCTTTTCGCCACCGCGCGGGCAGCGGCATGCACATGCATTTGTCGATCACCGGCGATGGCAAGCCCAATCTGTTCCATGACGACAAGGACAAGTACGGCATGGGCTTGTCGAAAATGGGCTATCAGTTCCTGGGCGGTTTGTTGAAACACGCACGTGGGCTGTGCGCGCTGCTCGCGCCATCGGTGAATTCATACAAGCGCCTGGTGGTTGGTGAATCGCTGTCGGGGGCAACCTGGGCGCCGGCCTACATCACTTTCGGCGATAACAACCGGACCTCCATGGTGCGGATTCCGTACGGCCGCCTCGAATGCCGCCTGCCCGACCCGAGCTGCAATCCGTACCTGGCGGCGGCGGCGGTGATGGCGGCGGGGATGGATGGGATTGCGCAGAAGTTAGATCCGGGCGCTCCGCAGAACGAAAATCTGTATGAACTTGCGCCGGCCGAACTTAAGAAACGCGGCATCGGGCTGCTACCGCAGAATCTCGGTGAAGCGCTGGATGCACTCGAAGCCGACCCATTCTTCGCAGAACAGTTGGGCCAGGAATTGATCGCCGAGTTTTTGAAGGTGAAGCGCATGGAGTGGATTGAATTCTCGCGCCATGTGTCCGATTGGGAGGTTAGTCGGTATTTGGAATTCTATTGATCGGTGATGCCGCGTGAACACGCACGTTCTATCGCGGCTAAAGCCGCTCCTACAGGGGAAACGGCGCGTCTCTGTTGTAGGAGCGGCTTTAGCCGCGATAGGGCTACAAACGGAACGCGGCGTCTCTCCTGTAGGAGCGGCTTTAGCCGCGATAGGACCGTCGTATTGGCGCCGTATAGAAATCCGCAATTGCCTGTTGTTCTTTCAGACGAGGCAGTAATTAGGAGAAAACTGATGTGTGGAATCGTCGGACTCTATCTTAAGAACCCCGCGCTCAATCGGGATCTCGGCGCCTTGTTCGAGCCGATGCTGCTGGAGATGACGCAGCGTGGGCCGGATAGCACGGGCTTCGCGATCTACCGCAATCCCGTGGGCGCTGCGCATGTGAAAGTCGTGTTGCAGCACCCGGCGCTGGATTTCAACTGGCCAAGTGTGGTCGCAGAACTGACCGAACACTTCGGCACAGACATCGATTTCAACGTGACACACACGCACTGCCTTATTGCCCTGCGCGCCACTGAGTCCAAGGTCCGCCAGCATTTGCTGCGCGCGGACGCACCGTATGCGGTGGTCAGCATTGGCCATCACATCGAGATCTATAAGGAAGTCGGACTCCCGAGTGAAGTGGTAACTTTCTTCAAACTGCGCGAAGCACAAGGCAGTCATGCCATCGGTCACACGCGCATGGCCACCGAAAGCGCAGTCACCACCGCGGGCTCGCATCCGTTCTCGACCGGCAGTGATCTCTGCCTGGTGCATAACGGCTCACTCTCCAATCACAACCGGCTGCGTCGCAAGCTCGCCAAAGCCGGCGCTATGTTCCGCACCGAAAACGATTCCGAAGTCGCTGCACAATATCTCGACGTGCAGATGCAAATGGGCCTGAGCCTCGAAGAGGCGCTGTATGCCGCATTGCATGATCTCGATGGCTTCTTCACCTTCACGATTGGCACCAGCGACGGCTTTGCCGTGCTGCGCGATCCGATCGCCTGCAAGCCAGCGGTGATGGCGGAAACTGCCGAGTGGGTTGCGATGTCCTCTGAGTACCGCGCACTCGCTCAGCTACCAGGGGTGGAGAACGCACGCGTATGGGAACCGGAACCCGCCACGGTTTACGTGTGGGAAAGTGGTGGGCAATCCCGGCAATCCACCGCGCAGCTCGCGAAGGCCAGTTGATCATGAGTCCGCATAGTCAGGAACTCGCGCCCCGGGTATTCGATCTTAAACACACCACGATTCGCGATCTCAATCAGGCCTTGCACGATCTGCCCGAAGACGGGCCGCAGACCTTTTGGCAAATCTTGAATGCCACCGGCGATCACGCAATGGCAGTGGGTATCAATGCCGATTGCGCGGTCGAGATCATGGGTCACGTCGGCTACTACTGCGCTGGCATGAACAAAACCGCGTCCATCACGATTAACGGTAACGCCTCCACTGGACTCGCCGAGAACATGATGTCTGGCATGGTGCGGCTGCGTGGCAATGCCAGCCAATCCGCAGGGGCCACGGGGCGCGGCGGCCTGCTCGTGATCGAGGGCGACGCCGCAGCCCGCTGCGGGATTTCGCTGAAGGGGCTCGATATCGTCGTACAAGGATCCGTCGGGCATATGTCGGCGTTTATGGCACAGCGTGGGCGACTGGTGGTGTGCGGCGATGCTGGCACAGCGCTTGGTGATTCATTGTACGAAGCGCAGATCTATGTCAAAGGAAAGGTCGGCGACCTTGGCGCGGACTGTATCGAAAAGGAAATGCGTACTGAGCATCTTGAGGCACTCGCAGCGCTGCTCGACCAGGCCGGCATTAACCAACGCGTCAAGAATTTCCGCCGCTATGGTTCGGCCCGCAAGCTGTATCACTTCAATATCGATCAAGCGGATGCCTACTGAGATTAAATCATGACCACCAGACACCCCGGCCTCATCGAATCCTATTTGTTTAACCGCGACGTGATTGCGGAGATCCAGCGCGCGGCGAAAGAAGGCATTTACGATATTCGCGGCTGGGGTGCCAAGCGCCACGTGCCGCACTTCGACGATCTGGTGTTCCTGGGCGCCTCGATGTCCCGCTATCCGCTCGAAGGCTATCGCGAGCGCTGCGATACCAATGTCACCTTGGGCACGCGCTTCGCAAAAAAGCCCATCGAACTCAAGATTCCGATCACCATCGCCGGCATGAGCTTCGGATCGCTGTCCGCGCAGGCGAAAGAGGCACTCGGGCGCGGCGCGACCGCTGCCGGCACCAGTACCACCACCGGTGATGGCGGCATGACACCGGAAGAGCGGCAGTCCTCCAAAACCCTGGTGTACCAGGTGTTGCCCTCACGTTACGGCATGAATCCCGACGATCTGCGCCAAGCGGATGCGATCGAAGTGGTGCTGGGCCAGGGTGCGAAGCCAGGTGGTGGTGGCATGTTACTCGGCCAGAAAATCAGTCCGCGAGTCGCAGCCATGCGCGATTTGCCGCCGAATATCGATCAACGCAGCGCGTGTCGCCACCCTGACTGGACTGGCCCGGATGATCTTGAAATCAAGCTCCGTGAACTGCGCGAGATCACGGATTGGCAAAAGCCGATCTATATCAAGATTGGCGCGAGCCGCCCGTATTACGACACCGCGCTCGCGGTGAAAGCGGGTGCGGATGTGATCGTGCTGGATGGCATGCAGGGCGGGACTGCCGCGACTCAAACGGTGTTCATCGAACATGTGGGGATTCCGACAATGCCGGCGTTGCGTCAGGCAGTAGAGGCGCTGACCGAACTCGACATGCACCGCAAGGTGCAATTGATTGTGTCCGGTGGTATCCGCACCGGTGCGGATGTGGCGAAGGCACTTGCGATGGGCGCGGATGCCGTCTCGATCGGCGTCGCTGCGCTGATCGCGATCGGCGACAACAGTCCCGCACTCGACGAGGACTACCAGCAGCTCGGCAGCCGCGCTGGCTATTACGATGACTGGCAGGCCGGCCTCGATCCGGCGGGAATCACCACCCAGAATGAAGAACTCGCCAGGCGTCTCGATCCGGTCCTCGGCGGGCGCCGCCTCGCGAACTATCTGAAGACCTTGAGCATGGAAACGCAGATCATTGCGCGCGCCTGCGGCAAGTCGCATGTGCACAATCTGGAGCCCGAGGATCTCGTGGCGTTAACGATCGAGGCGGCGGCGATGGCCGGCGTGCCGCTAGCGGGCACGCAGTGGATTCCGGGCCGTGCGGGTGCATCACTCTGAGTGCGCGTACCGGCCAGCGGACGCCGCGGAAGGCGGTCGCCAAACGCGCGGAGTCTAAAGCGAATTCACCACCGAATCTCGGCATCTATGTAGGCGCAACACTCAAACATCAGCGACAACAACAGAAACTCACGATTCAGGAGGTGGCGGTACTCTCGGGCATCAGTCGCGGCATGGTGAGCCGCATCGAGAATGGTCAAGCCATGCCGAGTCTCGATACGCTTTCGCGTGTGTGCCAGGCGATGGGGGTCTCACTCACGCATCTATTCAAAGATTACGATTTACCCGAAGGCCGCGCCCGCCACGTCCCGCAAGGTCAGGGTATGACAGTGGTGCGTCGAGGCACCAAACGCGGTCACACCTACGAACTGCTCTCCTATGATCAAGGACCGCAAAAACTGTTCGAGCCGTTCCTGATCACGCTCGACGATCAGAGCGAAGTTTTCCCGCGCTTCCAGCACCCCGGCGTCGAGTTCATCTACATGCTGAAAGGAAAACTCGAATATCGCCACGGTAACCAGTTGTTTGTGCTGAAGCCCGGTGACGCGTTCACGTTCCAAGGCGATATCCCGCATGGGCCAGAGCGCCTGTTTCAAATGCCGATTCAGTTTCTGGCGATTATTCATTATGGCAAGGGGGAGGGGTGAGGCTGTGGCGCCTATCAACAATAAATGCCAGCACGGCGGTAGTGGAACCCCGCTACCCACATTATCAGCAGAGGAGAACCGATGACTCTACTCAACAAACCCGACCTTGGCATCCAGATCGAGAACTACATTGCGACCGTCGAGATTCGGCGGCCACCGCATAATTTCTTTGACATCGATTTGATCGATCAGATCGCGGCGACCTATACGGAACTGGACCTGCTGTCCGAATGTCGCGCCATCGTGCTGTGCGCACAGGGCAAGAATTTCTGTGCGGGCGCGAATTTTGGGGCGAGCGAAGCGGGCGGCGCTAAAGACAGTTCGCAAGGCGAATTATCTAATTCGCTGTACCACCATGCGGTGCGCATTTTTCGCTGTCACAAACCGGTGATCGCGGCGGTGCAGGGCGCGGCGATCGGCGGCGGACTTGGCTTGGCGGTGGCGGCTGATTTTCGCGTGACCTGTCCCGAGGGGCGTTTCAGCGCCAATTTCACCAAGCTCGGTTTCCATCCGGGCTTTGGACTGACGGTGACCCTACCGGAATTGATTGGTAAACAGCGCGCGGCCTTGCTGTGTCTCACCAGTCGCCGCCTCAATGGGGAAGAGGCGCTGGCCTGGGGGCTGGCGGATGTTTGCGTCCCGCAGGCAGAGCTGCGCGCGGCCGCGCTTGAATTGGCGCGCGAGATTGCCGGCTGCGCGCCGCTCGCGGTGCTGTCTACGCGCAAAACCCTGCGCCACGGATTGGCCGAGCGGGTTGAAGCACAGACAAATCATGAATTAGTCGAGCAGAATCGTTTGCGTGGCACTGCCGATTGGAAGGAAGGGATCAAGGCAGCTGCCGAACGTCGCGAGCCGCAGTTCAGCGGCGTTTGAAATGGATGCAGTGGACTGCATAGGGCGGAAAAGCGCAGCGCCTTCCGCAGCATGTCCGCATCAGATTTCGTCATCCCGGGCGAAGACCCGGGATCCAGGGGCGCTTGATGTTCAGTATAGATCCCGGATAACGGCTTCGCCGTTTCCGGGCTGACGAGGATTGAGAGATGGGCAAGTGCGGCGGAAGGCGCTGCGCTTTTCCGCCCTACGGCTGCGGCTGTTTGAGAGTCAGTGCAGGGCTACGCACACCGACAATTTTCTCGAGTAGTCCGCGCGCCGCATCTTTGCGCTTCTCCGAATAATTGCCGATCACGCGACAACCGAGCAGGGTCAGCAGGAACAACGCGCCGATGGCCCAGGGGGATTTAGGATCGAAAAGTCCAGTCGCGCCCAGGAATTGGAGCAGCGGGTAGTGAAAGAGATAGATTGAAAAGGTATAGCCCGCCCAATCGCGGACGACCGGTGCAATTCGTTCGAGCGTGGGTGTGAGCGATTTGGAGATCGCCTGACACCCGATGAAATTGGCAGCCACCAGCAGACCGAGGAAATAACTGGCGACGAATTCATTCGACCAGCGCAGAGAATGTTCTACAAAGTGCACGCCAAATTGCAAGTAGGACCACTCGAGCAGCACATCGCGCATGCCACTTACGCGAAAGGCGAGGTACGCGAGAATCGATCCCACAAACAAGAGAGAGCCGAGCGTATGACCTACGTCGCCGCGCATATTCACGCGATATACCCAGACGCCGAGGAGCCAAATCGGAAACAGGAGCAAGACCTTGGGCCCGACCAGTAAACAACACGTAACCAGCAGCGACCAGCGCGCGAAGCCTCTGAAATACCACGCGGCCGCGAATAAACAGTAATACCAGAACTCGTAACCCAGCGACCAATAAGGGCCGTTAGTAAACAGGCGCCAGGAGTTAAACCACAGTTCATTAGTGAAGGTGAGCGCGGTCAGCACGCGCATTACCGGCTGAGAGTCGCGATACCAGAAGCCCGCGTACAGTGAGGGATCGAGCAGGCGTCCTGCCTGATCCAGGACGATCGTCAGCACGATGGCCGGGATCGCCACCGAATACAGCCGCGCGCAGCGATTGAGCAGATAGGTTCGCACATCAAGATCCCGCGTCGCGGCCGTATACGCAATCACATAGCCGGACAACACGAAAAAAATCATCACTGCATCGTTGCCGTAGGTGCGCAACGGTAACAGCAGACCGCCACTGAAACGAGGGTACGCGAGATGCGTGAGCAGCACCGCTACGGCCGCCAGGAAACGGACTAGATCAAGATAAATCGACGTGGTGCGGTTCACCGAGAACTGGCATCGGTGACTAGCGGCTTCGCCCCGAAGTACCCGCGGATGATCCGCCCGCAATTAATGAAGGGCACGAAATAGGCTTGGAGCAGGGTGGCATGTTCCTGGCGGTCGGCGCCGGCGACACCGAATTCGATCACTTCACGCGATTTGCCGGGCAGATAGAGCGTACCGAACAGCCAATCCCATAGCGCGAAAACCTCTCCGAAGTTTTTGTTCCAATGCCGCTCAGCTTTGCTGTGATGAATCTGATGTTGTGCGGGGCTGATCAGGATTCGTCCCCACACCGGACCAAACGACAGCCAAATGTGGGAGTGCCGCAGGTTCGCGCCGATAAAGTGGAAAATTGAAAACACCAAGTTGGCGCCGAAAATCGTCAGTGGCTGGGCTTCGCCGACGAAGAGATACGCAACCAAACCTTGGAGTGGCGCGACAATCGCCAGTCCCACGCACTGGCCAAAGAGATTGTAGACCGGGTGCTTGCGATACACCGTGAACGGCGTGAGCACCTCGGCGCTGTGATGCACTTTATGGAACTCCCATAGCAGCGGAATCCTGTGGCTCAGCCCATGCGTGACGAAGGTTTCGAAATCGCGCAGCATCGTGATCGCAATCACGAGCAGGGTCGAGTTCAGCACCGACCAGCGCAAAGTTTGATGGTGCCCGCCCATGAGCTGCCCCAGGGCTTCCTGTGTCCCTGTCGCGACCAGCGTGATGAGCCCGGTGCCCAACACGAGTTTTGAGAGCAGCGCAGCCGGACCAAGCAGACGATTCATCAGCAACAATTTGTAATCGAGGATCGCTGAGGGATGGGTGTACACCTCGCGTGGGAACAGGAAAGCAATGACGTGCGCCCGTGCCTCGGGATAGTAGCGGCGGTAGGCCCAGGCACCAACGACCGCGAAGGACAGCAGATACGCCCAAAAAAAACGGTTGCCGGGATCCATGAACCATCCTGGCAACTCAATGAAAATCCGCTCGTAGCTGCGGGTAAGGGCGCTCAGCAGGGAGGCTTGCAGGGATTCGAGGCCGAGCCAGCCAGGATTCATGGAATTCATGCGGGTGTCATAGCGCGAAGGATTGCTGGAATTTGGTCGCCGGTTGCGCCGCAGTATAGCAGCGCGATCAAGGGGGTTGCCATTAGTGCGGGCTTCCTCTGTTCACTCAGTGACACCATCTGGTGCGCAGGTTCGTTGAAGTCACTTGAATATGCCCTGAATCTGATGATCTGGAGCGTCGCCGTCGTTTAGGCTAATGTCGATGTAACCCCGCAACTCGCCACGCGGTGAGCATGGCGAGAGCCCAGCACGCTGCGATCCCAAAGAATACCTGCGAAAAATGCCCGTGATCGAGCATTTTGCCGAATAGCACGGGTCCTACCGCAATTCCAAAATCGAGCCCTGAATACACCACGCCGTAGACGCGGCCGGTAGCGCCCGCTGGCGTGACTG
>CAMATU010000018.1 GCA_945861225.1 Klebsiella pneumoniae | reverse complement strand
AGGACCGTCCTACTGCGGCGGTGTTAAAGCGGTCCATTGTCTGCGCGAATTTTCGTTACATAGCACCACTATGCGCCTCAAATTCGCGCAAAACTGTCCTCGCTTTCCCACTCCCTCGCGACGGACGCCTAAGTCCGACAGGCTGCTAGGCAAGCTTCTTACGTTCATTCGAAGGCGGAATGTGCATTCCTTCGCGATACTTAGCGACCGTACGTCGGGCAACGTTGATCCCTTGTTTCAGTAATATGGCGGCGATTTTACTGTCGCTCAAGGGCTTATCAGCGATTTCCGCCACAATCAGTTTACGGATCACGGCGCGGATAGCGGTCGAGGACGCTTCGCCGCCAATCGAGGTACCAACGTGGCTTGAGAAAAAGTACTTGAGTTCGAAAGTGCCGCGTGGGGTATACATGTATTTGCGGGTAGTCACGCGCGAAATCGTGGATTCGTGCATGCCCAGTGTCTCCGCGATGTCATGCAACACCAGCGGCCGCATGGCTTCTTCCCCGTGCTCAAGAAATCCCCTTTGTCGCTCAACGATCGCATTCGACACCCGCAAAAGGGTTTCGCTGCGGCTTTGGAGGCTTTTGATGAACCACTTAGCTTCTTGTAAATGCGTGCGCAGCGAGTTGTTGTCCTGGTTATTTTCCGCGCGTCGGATCATGCTTGCGTAGTAGGGGTTTATCCGCAATTGCGGGATCGCCTCCACATTGAGTTCCACTTTCCAGCGGCCCTTTATTTTGCGTACGAAAACATCCGGCACTAGATATTCGGTGGTCGTCACGGCATAGGCGGCACCGGGGCGCGGGGACAGCGATTGGACTAAGGAAATCACTGCGCGCAGCTCATCCTGAGTCAATTTCAAGCGGCGCATCAGCTGGGCGTAGTCGCGATTAGCGAGCAGGTCGAGGTAGTGTTCACAGAGTCGCGACGCTATCTCGCACCACGGGGTATTTGCCGGCAACTGCTTGAGCTGAATTAATAAGCTCTCGCGCAAATCGCGCCCGCCAACCCCGGCTGGCTCCATCATTTGGATCTGTTTTAGCACCACTAGGACTTCTTCGACCAGGAGCGGCTCGTCTGCGCCATCAACGCTGGCGATTTCCTGCAGCTCCTCCACGCTGGCTTCGAGGTAACCGTCGTCGTTGATTGCATCGATGATGGCGACGCCGATGCGTCGATCGAGGGCACTCAGGGGGAGCAGATTAAGTTGCCAAAGTAAATGCTCGCGCAAAGATTCGGTACTGCCGGTTTGGTTTTCGCGATCCCCACCATCCTCATGAGGCCCGAGCGGCGCGCCTTGCGGCAAGGTGCTATCGAAGACGTCTTCCCAGTCGGTGTCGATGGGCAGATCTTGCGGAATATCGTCACTCGTCGAGGGGGCGGTGGTGTCCCAATCCTCGACCTCGCTGACGCCTTCTTCTGCGCCACCTTCAAATTCCTCGCTAGTCGATGAGGTTGCAGTAGGAGGCGCCATGCCGTCCAAGCCGAGGTCGGGCAAATCCCCCTCGTCTTCTAGTTCCAGCATCATGTTGGAGTCGAGTGCCTGCTGTACTTCCAGGCTGAGCTCCATCGATGACAATTGCAGTAGTCGGATCGCCTGCTGCAGCTGAGGCGTCATAGTCAGCTGCTGGCCAAGCCTGAGTTGAAGGGACTGCTTCATCGCCTAGGGCTGCGTTCGGAACATATCTTGCATGGAAAGAGTGTAGCGCAATCTGGCGTGACCCAACCCCCTTCCTCACAAAACTTTGCCAGCAAGGTCGCAATTCAAGAATGCTAAAGGGTGAAATCCTCGCCGAGATAAACTTCTCGCACGTGTTCGTCCTCCAGAATTTGCGCCGCCGTCCCTTCGGCAATAATGCGGCCGTCACTGACGATATAGGCGCGGTCGCAAATTCCTAAGGTCTCACGCACATTGTGATCGGTAATCAAGACCCCTATGCCTAAGCGACTCAAGTGCAAGATGATCCGCCGAATATCCCCCACCGAAATGGGATCAACCCCCGCGAACGGTTCATCCAGCAAAATAAACCGTGGTTGGGTAGCAAGCGCACGGGCGATTTCCACCCGGCGGCGTTCGCCGCCAGATAACGACATCCCCAGGTTTTTTTTGAGATGCCCAATGTGAAATTCCCGGAGCAGCCCTTCCAGGCGGCGACTGCGCTGCTCAAGCGTGAGCTCAGGTACGATTTCAAGTACGGCCGCAATATTCTCTTCAACCGTGAGCTTGCGAAATACTGAGGCTTCCTGCGGCAGGTAGCCCAGCCCTTTACGTGCCCGGAGATCCATCGGTAGCGAGGACAGATCTTCCTCGTCCAAATGGATCGTCCCACCTTCGCCTGCGACCAAGCCTACGATCATATAAAAGCTGGTAGTTTTCCCGGCGCCGTTAGGGCCGAGTAGCCCGATCACTTCGCCACTGTTGACTGTCAGGCTGACATCCTTAACCACCTGTCGGGATTTATAGGTTTTCGCCAGATGACGTACGGCAAGCACAGTCATGAACAGCGCGCCATCATTCGGCGGTCTTTTTCTTGGGCGGAATAATAACTTTCACGCGGCCCGATTTCTGCGCCGGTGCGGTGCCCACCGCCGCTCCCGCGCTGCCGCGGCCAGTGATAATGCTGCGCTTGGTATCGTAGTTGATGCGGTAACCTTCGAACACGCGGTCGCCCTGGGTCAGGCGCGCCTGATCAATGAGGTACAACAGGCTTTTCGTTTGATGGTATTCAATCTGCAAGCCTTCGCCTTCGATATCTTGTTTGCCGCCATCTGGCGTTTGTTTGAAATACGCCGGCTGGCCATCAAGATAGACATCGAGTAGCGCGCGATTCTCATCGAAATTGGCGACCAGCTTATCGCCGGTCATCCGCATCGAGCCTTGTACAACCACCACATTGCCGGTGTAAGTAGTGCGCCCAGCGGCGTCGTCGAGCTCGGCAAAATCAGCCTCGATTTCTATCGGCTGCTCCACATCGGTCGCCAGTGCGGCGGCAAAACCCGCGTAGGTCAGCAGGAGCACACCGAGACTAGGTGGCAGGAGGCTTTTCATGGCGGGTTCTAACTCGTTCCAAAAGTTCAAGACGGTTGTGCTCAAAATTCGCCCTGAACCCGCGGGTTTTCGTCACCGTGGAGGGGCCCTTGATGGTTGCGGCGTTATCGGTTTCTGCGTACTGCACCCGCGGGAACACGCGAAGTTCCGAGGTGAGAATCTCAAATTCACGTTGACCCTGCTTATCCACCCGCCAGATTTCTACCTGCCCCTGCAGGAAGATAACTTCGCTCCCGGCCTTCACCAGTCCGTGTTCGGCGACCACCTGCCACGGATTCTCGCCGCCATTGTAGATCTCCATATGAGGGTGAGCCAGTTCGGTGGTGTCGTCGTCCGGATAATGGAAAACCTGTTCGGCGCTCAGTACGTTTTGCAGACCACCTTCGCGATTCATCGTGCGCCGAATCATTTCGACCAGATAGTAATCCGGGTCATGGCCGGTGCGTGCCTGCGTACCGGCGCGATCATCATCAATTTGTTGCCAGACCCAGAAAGTGAGTGCGCCCAGTAATGCTGTGCCTAACGCGGATAGCCAGGACCGGCTCATCGCGGCTTGCAAGCAGGCGTGAGGTCGGCCGATTCCAGACCAGCGTCCGCCAGCTTTCCTTGCGCCACCATGATGAGTTCGGCGACTTCGCGCGCGGCGCCCCATCCCCCGAGGGCCCGCGTACAGTACCGCGCGACGGCGATTACCGCCGGATGCGCGTCCGCCACCGCGATCGGCAACCCCACCACCCGCAACACGGGAATATCGGGCAGATCATCGCCAACATAACAAATGTGCGCAGGTTCAACGCCACTGGCACGACAAAGCTCTGCCAGCGCTGCAAGTTTGTCGCGGCGCCCCTGAAAGATATAGCGCACGCCTAATTCTTTCATGCGGTGGGAAACTGCCGGTGACTCGCGCCCACTGATTATGCCAAGCGAAACCCCCGCCTCCCGCAGCATCACCAGGCCATGACCGTCCCGCACATGGAACTGCTTGTATTCCTCACCTGCGGGGCCGAGGACAATGCGGCCATCAGTCAGGACACCATCCACATCGAACACCGCGAGCTGAATCCCGCGTGCGACCAGCTCGAGATCGCGACTTAAAATTGCCGTCATAGGACACGCGCCTTAAGCAGATCATGCATGTTAATGGCGCCACACAACACGCACTGCTCATCGACCACCAGCAATGCATTGATCTTTCTTTCTTGCATCACGCCGAGCGCCTCGGCCGCCAGGAGATCGGGATTAATGGTCTGGCAGTCGACTGTCATCACTTCTGCCACCCGCAGGCTGCGCACATCCAGGCCACGATCGATCGCGCGTCGGAGATCGCCATCGGTGAAAATCCCAAGTACCCGCTGATCGGGGCCCACGACTGCCGTTAAGCCAAGCCCCTTGCGCGTCATTTCAAGCAGCGCGTCCACCAAACGAGTCGTGGGAGGCACCATGGGGATCCCGCTCCCGGTATGCATTAAGTCACGTACTTTTAGTAGGAGTCGCCGGCCGAGCGAGCCGCCGGGATGGGAGCGTGCAAAATCCTCCTGAGTAAAGCCCCGGGTCTCAAGGAGCGCGATAGCCAGAGCGTCACCCATGGCAAGTGCCGCCGTGGTGCTGGAAGTTGGAGCGAGCCCGAGTGGGCAAGCTTCCTGGGCAACCGCAATGTGGATATGGACAGTGGCTGACTCGGCCAAAGTTGAATGCGGGTTGCCGGTCATCGCGAGCAACGGCACCGCTAGACGTTTGAGCAGCGGAATCAACACCACAAGCTCGTCGGTTTCGCCAGAATTAGAGAGCGCTAAAACGACATCATTGCGCGTGATCATCCCCATATCACCGTGGCTCGCTTCGCCTGGATGGACAAAAAACGCGGGCGTGCCGGTACTCGCCAAGGTGGCCGCAATCTTGTGCGCAATATGCCCCGACTTGCCCATGCCGAGGACGACTATCCGCCCGCGACAGGCCAGGATATGGCGCGCTGCTGCGACAAATTCCGCGTCGACCCTGGGAATGAGGTCTTGGATAGACTGCGCTTCAATGGCGAGCACGGCCTTGGCCAACTCAAGCAGGCGCGGCACGTCCACTTGCGGATGCTCCGTGGCCCGTTCTTCAAGCGCAGACGCGTGGCGGGACATCGGGGGATTTTCGGTCATTGAGTTCAGGCGGAGGGGGGCAGTAAGCCTCCATGCGGATCGCGGATTCCATTAGACTCTCGACGCTCATCAGTTGAGCCGACAGTGTGCCATGAGCACGGCGTGGCCGCCTGTGTTTTGTCGTCCTCTGTTTTCTAGTTCCCGGAGTTAGGCAGTCCGTAATGCCTGCGAGATCATGTATGCCCTTACCCGGATTGCCAACGCAGGCCATTGTGCTCGCCGCCGGACGCGGTGAACGTCTGCGTCCTCTCACCGACCACCTACCTAAACCCTTGGTCAGTGTGGGCGGCCAATGCTTGCTCGACCATCACTTATTCCGTCTGCGGAGTGCGGGCATTACCCACTGCGTGATCAATATCGCGCATCTTGGGGCGCTGATCGAAACGCATGTCGGGGACGGCGCGCGCTACAACCTCCAGATCAGTTTCTCGCACGAACCGCCAGGGGCACTCGAAACTGGCGGGGGCATCAAATCCGCGCTACCACTGCTCAGAGCCCAGCCATTTATCGTGATAAATGCAGATATCTTTTGTGACTTTGAGTTCGCCAACCTGCGCTATTGCGCAACGAGCCTGGCGCACCTGGTGTTGGTAGAAAATCCACCACATCACCCGCAAGGTGATTTCGCACTCTGTGGCGAACAGGTCACGAACGAATCGGCACCCCGCTACACCTTCAGTGGGATCGCTTTCTATGACCCGAAGTTTTTTGAACTAACGCCCACCGTCGCACGCTTCCCACTCGCGCCCTTGCTGCGCCAAGGCGCTGCCGACGGCCTGGTGAGCGGCCAGCTATTTCGCGGTCGATGGTTTGATATTGGCACTGCCACACGGCTCGCGGCCGCCCGGCTGAGTAATACCAGTCAATTGTTGAAAACCATATAGTCTTTATAAACAAATAATTAATATGTTTATTCAATTAAATAGATTAGAATTTACAGGTAATTATTTGATTTATAGCAGTACTACTACTTCGACCAGCCCCAAATCGACGGGCGGCGGTTGCTGGCGGCGGAAATCGCGGGTTCAATACGCCAACTCGCTCACAATAAAACCGAATCTAAAAAGACCAAAGGCTTTGCGCTGGGATGTTTCCTGTTCCTTCCAACCGCGCCACTTTCGGGTGGCGCGCGGCCCTGTTCGTCGCGCTGAATTGCGCGGTGATCC
The DNA here is from genome assembly GCA_945861225.1 of Klebsiella pneumoniae. GTDB lineage: Bacteria > Pseudomonadota > Gammaproteobacteria > CAIKBL01. The sequence continues at coordinate 28,368 of CAMATU010000018.1, read as the reverse complement.
TGCACGCGTCAGCGGCGCGCCTTCCGCACAACGCACTTGGCTTGGAAGTCGGTACCGGACTTGACGCGACAACACACGCACGCACGCCACACCTGCGCGTGCTCGTTCTAGGCGAACACGCCAATCAAGCGCATCGACGAGATGCGCTTGAATTCGCAATCCTTGCCGACTATGCCAAGCAACATCACGTCACGTTGGATTGGCTCCCGGTCTTCCGGCCGAAGGAACTCTACGAACGTCTGCTGCATGGTGATGCCGATATCGCTATCGGCGCGATGCCGCCAGAGTTAATGGGGCAACCTGCGCTCGCGAACACACACCCACTTACCACCCAGCGTTATCAACTAATCGGGCGCGCTGGTGCCAAAGCGCGAGATCCACTCGGTTTATCCGGGATGCGCTTGGCGATTCGACTTTCCTCGCCCCTGTGGTCTTATTTTGAGAAATTGCAGCGAGTAGTGCCCAACCTAAGGCTTGATGCCCTGCCCAGTGATCTCGACCGGGCTTCCGCATTACGACTGGTGGCTGACGGCGTCTACGATGCAACGGTATTGCCTATCGCGCTTGGCGACGATGACCTAGAGGCTTATCCCCGACTTAAACGCCTGTTCGATCTCACTGACGATCAACCCTTCGGCTGGTTCCTCCGCAGCGACCGCCGCATTCTGCTCCGGAATCTCAATCGCTTTATCGCGCGCTACCATACCGCCAACTTCGAACCTGCCTTGGCGCCGCGAGACTTTGCTGCGATCCAAAGACGGGGCGTATTGAGGGTAGTGACGCGCGTTGATCCGCAGAATTACTTCGTTACGCACGGTGGCCCCGCGGGTTACGAATACGAACTCATGACCGCTTTTGCACAAACGCTGGGCCTCAAATTGCAGGTGCTGGTCACCAACTCCGACCACCAAATGCTTGAATGGCTAAAAACCGGCGCCGCGGACATCGTCTCTACGCGCATCGACGCCAACCTCGTCCGCGGCGATCCCAGCGTTAGCTTTTCTCGTAGTTACCATCACTCCGCCTACACCTTACTCACCAGCCGTCGTTCACCGCTCATGGACGCCACCGTCCTGCGCAACAAATTGGTGCTGGCGTATGACCACTCGCCGGAATTTCGGGCCGCGCAGAGCACCGCGCCAGCGACAGGATTAAAGGTGGTGCCTGTCGCGAGCGAACTCCCCGCAGTAACGCTTCTCGAGCGGGTAGCCAAACGGGATGTCGATGCGCTGGTGGTAGACGGTGAAACGGCCGACCGGATCGTGGCCTCCAATCCGGCGCTGCGGGCGGGGGTGAGTCTCCCTGACCAATTCGATTACCGCTGGTTGCTGCGCGGTGGCGATCCGAAGCTGCTCAACGCCATCAATTCCTTTCTGGTGAACAGTCATCAACAAGGGCTCGATGCCACTTTGGTCGCGCGGTATTTTGCAGCCGAACCGAATGCCGAATTAGCGACAAACAAAGGGCGTGCGATTTCGCCGTTTGACAGCCTGATGCGGACGTACGCCGAGCGCTATGATTTCGACTGGCGCCTGATCGCGGCACAGGTCTATCAAGAAAGCCGCTTCGACCCGCGCGCAGTGTCCAGCGGTGGTGCGACTGGACTCATGCAGATGCTGCCCGCGACTGCAAAATCGCTCGGCTTTCGGAATATCCTCGAACCCGAAACCTCAATTCATGCCGGCGTTAGATATCTCTACGAGTTGCGCAACGAATTTCAGCAAGAAATCCCGGCTGGTGAACGTACATGGTTTGCACTCGCGGCCTACAACGCGGGCTTCGAACGGGTCGAACGCGCGCGGCGATTGGCCGAAAAACTGCGGCTGGATCCGAATAAGTGGTTCGGCAATGTCGAAAGTGCGATGTTTAAACTCGCGCGCCCGACTAATGGCACCAAACGCGCGCGTGGTTACGGCCAGGCCATCATCTATGTGCGCCAGATCCAATCCCTGTATGGCACTTACCTGCAACTGGGCGACGCTACACCGCGCCGCTTGACCGGGGATTTGACGCTGTCGAGTCGGGCGGCAGATCTGAGCGCCTATTCCTTGGCGATGACGCCTTGATAGCGAGTCATGTCGGGCACACCTGCAGCGCGAAACCCTTCACGCCGAAGGTGGCAAGCATCGCACCGGCCACAGGCTTCCCCTTGGTCGTTAGCCTGGTAACAAGACACAGTTTCCCGGTAATCGAGGCCGAGTTCGAGACCGCGACAGATGATGTCCGCCTTGGATAGCGCTAACAAAGGCGCCTCAATCCGCATGGGGTGACCTTCCACCCCCGCTTTGGTCGCGAGGCGGGCGAGCGCTGCAAAGGCTTCGATAAATTCGGGTCGGCAATCCGGATAGCCTGAATAATCGACCGCGTTCACCCCGAGATGAATCTCCGCAGCGCCAAGTACTTCCGCCCAACCCAGCGCAATTGCGAGCATCACGGTATTGCGGGCGGGAACATAGGTCACAGGGATAGAAGTCGCGCGTTGCTCCGGCACTGCGGTGCGCAGATCGGTAAGTGCCGAGCCACCAAATTGGCCGTAATCGAGGGTGACCACGCGGTGTTCCAGCGCCCCCAGCCGCTGCGCGACAGCGCGCGCCGCCGCCAACTCCGCACGATGGCGCTGCCCATAATCCACACTCAGGGCGTAGCAACTGCGCCCTGCTTGCCGCGCGAGCGCTAGAACGGTCGCCGAATCAAGCCCACCGGAAAGCAGGATGACAGCACGTGCGGGGTGCAGCATGGCGTCGCTCGGACCTGCTGATTAGTCGTTTTTATTGATTAGCCGCAGACAATTGCGCGATGCGTTGTCCGGCAAGCTGGGCGGCGGCGGAACCCGGAAAGCGCGACTGCAATTCAGTGAGTACAGCGCGAGCTTCAGTCGGCTGCCCCAACTCAGAATAGCTGTAACCGATCTTCAGCATCGCGTGCGACAACTTCTTGCTCGCTGGATAGCGGCTTAGCATCACCTGATATGCCGGTAAGGCAGCCGCAAAATCGCGCTTCACATAGTGCGCCTCGGCCAGCCAAAACTGCGCATTGTCGCCGTACTGGCTGGTTGGGTACTGCTGCTGAAAGGCATCGAAAGCGGTAATCGCCTGGTCATACTCGCCCGACTTGAGGAGCGTGAAAGCGTCTCGATAAGCGGTTTCTGAACCTCCATCGTCGTTAGTGGCAGGTGCCGGCATTGGCGGAAGCTCACCGGGCGCAGACACCGAAGCAGGCGCTTGCTCACCCGGCTGGGGAACCCCTGCTATCTGCGCGTCACCACCCGACACGGGGGGAACGACCAGCCCTGTAAGCGGCTCGCTATTCGGTGGGGTAACCGTTGCGTTCGCAATCGTCGCGCCAGTCTCGCCTGCGGATTGGACTAGTAGGTTGCCTTGCGGGGCCGGTGCACCGGCCACCGCATCCGAGGGGGTAGCCTCCAAGATCGGTAACGGTGCGACACCCCCTGCGGGCTGGCTCGCCCCCCCTTGGAGCGCCTGCAGGCGGCCATCCAGATCGACGTAGCTGGCGGTCTGCGACTTTCTCAATTGCTCAATAGCGTAGGCCTGATTCTCCAGCTCGCCCCGCAGGTTGGCGGCTTCACGCTTCAGGTTTTCGACCTCCTGCAGAAGGTCGAGCAGACCACGATTGCTGAGCGATTGTTCAAGTTTCGCGACCCGCCCAGCCAGCTCGGTCGATTGGCCGAAGACGGCACACGGAACCGCGGCGAACGAACTTGCCACGAGTAAACAGAGCCCACTGCGCAGACTTAGCTTATTCACCTCAGACATGCCCGTGCTCCTCGTACCTAACGGATGCATCCCGTGCTGCCACGTTTACGGATAAACGATCTCAACCCGCCGGTTGAGCCCATAGGCTTGTTCATCGTGACCTTCTGCGACCGGGCGCTCCTCCCCATAGCTAACCGTCTTAATCTGCCCAGCGGTAGCGCCGAGTAACACCAGCTGTCGGCGCAACGCCAGCGCTCGACGCTCGGCCAACGCCAGATTGTATTCCGGGGTACCGCGTTCATCAGCATGACCTTCGAGGGTGACTGCAGTGCCAGAATTGGCCGCCAGGTAGCTCGCATGCGCCTGCACCACGCCTTCAAAATCGCTGCGGATAGTGGTGCTGTCGTAGTCGAAATAGATGACTCGCGTCGACAGCGGGCTGCTCGGATCGTTAAGCGCATTGGCACCAGCGCTTGCGCCCTCGTCCATGCCCTGACTCTTAGCTGCGTCGATATCGCTCATCTCGCCGTTCGAGATACCGCGATTCTCCACCGCCGCTGACGCCGGCGCCTTTTTATCGAGGTTGCTGCACCCAGTCAGCACTAACGCAACCATCACAGCCAACATTCCATTCAGCAAAAACCTCGTCATATCACTCTCCTCACCAGTTAATTCTTCCGACCTTGTGTGTTGTCGTGCGAGTCGACGTTCGGCTGCTTCTTCTGCTCGCTATTCCCGCAAGGGACCCCAGGCCGGTTCTCGAACCTGACCCTGTTGAAGCGCCAAACGTTGTTTGACCGTGCCATCGACTGAGGTGGCCGCGAGTTCGGTGCCGCGCGCGCCCATTGTGGCATAGATGATCATACTGCCATTGGGCGCAAAACTCGGCGATTCATCGAGATTGGAATTCGTGATGACACGAAATTGCCCGTCGGCGAGGGTCAGTACCGCGATGCGAAAGCCACCCCCACCATGCACCATCACGAGGGATTTGCCATCCGGCGCGTAACTCGCACGCGCATTGTAATCACCCATATTGAAAGTGACTCGCTGCTGTGGCCCACCAGCCGGCGATACGCGATAAATTTGGGGACTACCCCCGCGATCAGAGGTGAACACAATCGTCTGCCCATCGGGCGACCAGGCTGCTTCAGTGTCGATCCCGGCATCACTGGTCAGCCGCGTCTGTTGTTTGGTCGCTAGATCGACCACATAAATATCTGGGTTACCTTCCATCGAGCGCGTGACTGCCAGGCGCTGTCCGTCAGGAGAAAAGGCTGGCGAGCTATTGATGCCGATACCCGAGACGACTTTTTGGCGTTCGCCAGTTCGCACATCTTGAATATGGATCGCAGAATTCCGTTCTTCGAACGAGACATAGGCGAGTCGATTGCCATCACGCGACCAAGCGGGCGAGAGCACCGGCTGGCGTGACTCCAGAATGGTCTTTGCGTTGTAGCCGTCCGCATCGGCGATTTGCAGGCGATAGGTCGCGTTTTTGGTACTTTTGCGATCGACCGTGACATAGGCAATGCGCGTCGAAAACGCGCCTTTGGTTTTCAACAACGTCTCGTAAATTATGTCGCTGATGTGATGCGCAGTTAAGCGCAGATTCGACACGTGCGATGGGATCTGGAAGCCCGCCAACTGCCTACCAGTGAACACATCGAGCAGGCGAAACTCAACCAGGTACCCGCCATCGCCGGTCGCGCTGATTCGTCCGATCACCAGATTGTCGATCCCAAGCACACGCCAATCTTTGAAATTGACCTGGGTGACATCGGTCGGGCGCGCCGGCAAATCCGCGCGGGGCAACGGCTCGAAGCTGCCGCTGCGCGTGAGATCGTTCGCGATGACCTGTGCGAGATCCTCGGGTAACGGCGCGCCGGCCCACTCGAAGGGCACGACCGCGATCGGCAGCGCGCCTTCAACCCCTTGGGTGATGCGGATTTCTAGCGGACCTTTGGTTGCGGTTTGCGCGCCAACGCTGCCGCCAATGAGGAGCAGGACTACCGCCAGGATCTGTCTGTTCACGCTATTAGGACTCCGGATCGAACACAAAATTAAATTCCCGCATTTGCTGCATGAGGCGTGCCTCTTGGGGCACGGGCAGTGGTGAAGCCTTGCGCACGGCAGTTTCCGCTTGATGGTCAAACACGGCATTACCGCTCGACTGTACGACCCTCGCCTCGACCACTTCACCGCCGGGGATCACGCGCACGAGAAGGGTGCATTTTAGCCCGGGTGGCAAGCCAGGTGGACGCGAAAAGGCATTAGTGACGGCGGTCCCGATGCGCGCAAGATAGTGCTGAAGCTCAGTGGCGTCCTGACTGGCTTGGAGCGCCGCTGCCTGTTCCGCTTCCTCAGCGGCTAACGCATCCTTAAGCGCGGCTTCGGCCTTGGCGGCTTCCTGCTTACGTTGCGCCTCTGCCTGCCGCTTTTTCTCTGCGGCCTTTTGCTCGGCTGCCACCTTTGCCTGCTCCTGCGCAGCCTGCTCCCGTTGGGCTTTTTCCGCCGCCTTGGCCGTGTGCTCCGCCGCCAATTTCTGCTGCTTCTCCGCCGCGCGTTTTGCGGCTTCCTCGCTCTGCTTTTTCGCTAGCTCAGCCTTCTTTTCGGCCACGGTCGCTTGTTCCTTCGCGACTTCCAAACGACGCTTCTCAGCTTCGAGTTGTCGATTCTCGAGTTCTTTCTGTTGCTTCGCCGCGGCTTGCTCCTCTCGGAGTTTAGTAAGCTTGCGTTGCTCTTCTTTGACCTTCGCTTCAGCCTCAGCCTGGCGCTGCTTCTCATGCGCGAGTTTTTGCTGCTCGGCCGCTTGTAGCTTCTGCACTTCGGCCGCCACCTTGCTCGCGTCCACCGTCGTCGCCTGCATCACATTCGGCGTGGCCGCTGGGGGCGTGCTCGACTTCGACTTCCAATCAATCCCAATCACCACCACCACGATCAATATCGTATGCATCAGCACCGAGTAATAGAACGAACGGTTACGGCTGATTTCAGGCAGCCGCGGCATCCTGGGTCGCGCTTTTTCTTTCACTGTTGGGGATTCGAGCAGCCTAATCTGCTATTTAGCCGCCGGTGGTTCGGTTAACAAGCCGACATTTTTGACCCCGGCGCTCTGCATTAAAGCCATCACTTCCACGATCCGGCCATAGGGTACGCCAGCGTCGCCGCGCACCAGGAAATCCGTTTTCGGACGGTATTTATTGATGCCCGCCAGGCGCGCAATCAAGGTTTCCTCATCGATCGCGGCCTCTGGCTTCTCACCGAGGTCCACATAAATATCGCCGCTTGCGTCGATACTGACGATCACTGCTTCCGTTTCCGAGGGCTGGATCACTTCGGACGGCGCCTGCGGCAGATCAACCTTCACGCCCTGCGTGATCAGCGGTGCCGTGATCATGAAGATGATCAACAACACCAAGGTCACGTCGATATAGGGCACGACATTCATTTCCGCCATCAGGCGTTTACCCCGCCGCCCACGTTGAATCACATTTGCCACGCGGGTTTCCTCTAAGAATGGACTTGGCGTTGCAGGATCGACGCGAACTCTTCAGCAAAAATCTCGTAGCGCGTGGTCAACCGATCGATCTCGCTGGAAAACTGGTTATAGAAAATCACGGCCGGGATCGCTGCAAATAAGCCCATCGCGGTTGCTACCAGCGCCTCTGAGATGCCCGGTGCCACCATCGCCAAAGTCGCCTGATGCACATTGCTGAGCCCGCGAAACGAATTCATGATCCCCCACACAGTGCCGAACAGTCCGATATACGGGCTGACCGAGCCAACTGTCGCGAGCATTGGCAGGTTCGCTTCGAGTTCCTCAAGTTCGCGGCTAACTGCAATGCGCATCGCCCGTTGCGAACCCTCCAGAACCATTTCCGGGGCGATGCCTTCTTTCTTGCGCAGGCGTGCGAATTCTTTGAAGCCGGCTTCAAAAATTCGTTGCAAACCATCCGACGGATTGCGCTGCTGGCTGATGCGGTTAAACAGCGCCGTCAGGTCTTCTGCCGACCAGAACTGATCCTCAAAGCCCTTCGCGGTGCGCTTGGCGTCCAACAACTCGCGGCGCTTGCGGATCACCTGCGACCAGGAGGCAACTGAGGCCAGCAACAACAAGAGCATCACGAATTTAACCAGCAGGCTTGCGCCGAGAATTAAACTCGCTATCGACATATCAGCTTGCATTCCGAATCCTCAAATAAATCTCCTCGGGCATGCGCATCGCCACCATCTTGCGGAGATCCACGCACCCGACTCGGATCTGCCCACGGCACAGCAGGGTCCCTGTTGCCGCCACGACGTCCTGTTCGAACTCAATACTGGCGCGACCACAACGGTGCAACCGGCAGATGGACTGCAGGCTGTCGTTGAAGCGCGCGGGTCGCTGAAAATCGAGCGTCGCCGCGCGCACCACAAACGCCACATTAAGGCGTCGCGCCAAATCACTTTGCTCGAAACCCAAAGCGCGCAACCATTCGGTACGTGCGCGTTCCATGTATTTTAGGAAATTCGCGTGATACACGATGCCCGCGGCATCCGTATCCTCGTAGTAAACGCGCACAGGTATCTGAAATTCCGGCAGCACTGAGTCGCGCCTATTCCAGGCCATCAAACAGATCGATGGCCGGGGCCGCTAAACCCGCCGGCGGGCTCAAGCCGAAGTGCTGCCACGCCAGACGCGTCGCCATCCGACCACGCGCGGTGCGCATCAGATAGCCTTGCTGAATTAGAAACGGCTCCAAGACATCTTCAATCGTGCCGCGCTCTTCGCTGAGCGCAGCAGCCAAACTATCGACGCCGACGGGACCGCCATCGAATTTCTGCATGATGGTCAGGAGCAATTTGCGATCCATCACATCAAAACCTTGGGCGTCCACATTCAGCAGATCAAGCGCGCGGGCGGACACCTCAATACTCAAGCGCCCATCCGCCTTGACCTGCGCGTAGTCGCGTGCGCGCCGCAGTAAGCGGTTGGCAATGCGCGGGGTACCACGCGAGCGCCCCGCAATTTCGAACGCGCCCTGCGCCTCAATTGGCACCTGCAGAATACCGGCCGCGCGGGTGACGATCCGCGCGAGATCCTCAGTCGCATAGAACTCCAAGCGCTGCACAATGCCGAAACGGTCGCGCAATGGCGACGTTAACAGCCCTGCGCGGGTGGTCGCGCCAACCAGGGTGAAGGGCGGCAGGTCGAGTTTCAACGCGCGCGCCGACGGGCCTTCGCCGATCATGATGTCGAGCTGGAAGTCCTCCATCGCGGGATAGAGGATTTCCTCCACCACCGGACTCAGGCGGTGAATCTCATCGATGAACAGGACGTCGCGCGGCTCAAGGTTGGTCAGCAGCGCGGCAAGATCGCCAGGCCGCTCGAGCACAGGCCCTGAAGTTTGGCGTAGATTGACACCCAGTTCGTTCGCGATGATATGCGCGAGCGTCGTTTTGCCGAGACCCGGCGGACCAAAGATCAGGACATGGTCCAGCGACTCGCCGCGTTGGCGGGCGGCGGCGATAAAAATCTCCATCTGTTCGTGCACCGCCGGCTGCCCGATGTAGTCGGCCAAATGGCGCGGCCGGATCGCGAGATCGAGCGTGGTGTCATCCACACTGGCGGTCGGTGAGGTTAGACGATTAGACATCGGGGTGGTGGTTCGCAGAGTGAAAGCGAGTGTAACGCACTGCGCCTGAATTTGGAGTTAACCGGCGCCTCGGCGGCGCCCAGAATTCCGCTGCGATGGGCAGCGCGAAGTGGCCACCTCCAGTCAATTTCTAGCAAGGCTGCGCAACACTTCGCGAATCAACATCTCGCTCGTCTTGCCCTCTGCCTCGAGCGCGTGGACCAGCTTGCTCGCTTCCTGCGGCTTGTAGCCGAGGGCGATCAACCCACTCACCGCATCGGCCACTGCGTCCGGCGCGATCTGATCACGGGGCGTCGCGAACGACACACTGTGGGCTTCCGCCCAGTCCGCCACCCGGTCGCGCATCTCGACAATTAAACGTTCAGCAGTCTTCTTGCCAATCCCCGGCAGGCTGGTTAAGCGGGCGGTATCCCCGCGTTGGATGCACACGACAAATTCATCCGGTTGGATACCCGACAGGATGGTCAGCGCCATGCGCGCACCGACCCCGTTCACCTTCAGCAAACTTTGAAACAGGCGCCGCTCAGCCAAGGTGGCAAACCCAAACAACAGGTGTGCGTCTTCACGCACGATCAGCTGGGTGTGCAGGGTCACTTCGTGATTGGTCTCGGGCAGGGCCCAAATCGTCGTCATTGACGCTTCGATTTCGTAACCCACCCCGTGACATTCCACCAGCAGGCGTGGCGGCTGCTTCTCCAGCAAAATGCCGCGGATGCGCCCGATCACAAGTAGCGTCCCGCGCGCGTGCCACGCGCGCTACGCACGGCCAGCAGACCTTGCCGGGTATGGCCATGGCACATCGCGATCGCCAACGCATCCGCGGCATCGGCGCGCGGGACCTCCGCTAACGACAACAGGGTTTTGACCATTTGTTGGACCTGCGCCTTGTCGGCATGACCACGGCCAACAATCGCCTGTTTTATTTCATTAGGTGAGTATTCGTGGACGGGGATCTCCAATTTGGCCATCGCGACAATCGCCACTCCTCGGGCCTGGCCCAATTTCAAGGCCGAGTCCACATTGCGACTCATGAAGACTTTCTCAATTGCGGCTTCCATTGGTTGATAGGTGCGCGCCACCTCACTCAGTGCGTCGTAGATTACGCAGAGTCTGCGTTCGAACGCGAGGTCTGCCACTTCGATACAACCGCTCGCGAGATGCACCACCTTGTTCCGTTCCATGCTCACCACGCCATAGCCGGTCACGCGTGAACCCGGATCAATACCGATGATGATCGTCATTCCCGCCACGCAGATTCCGCCAAACTTTCAAGCAGCCTCATGCGTCGTTATTGCCCAGCACAACTTTCTGTTGCGCGGCGGACAAATCCAGGAGTCGCGTGATCGGCAGCACTGCGCGCCGCGCAATCTCGGCCGCTATTTGCACTTCGTGATTGCGCCCATCGCGTAAGGCGGCGGCTAGTTTGCGCAGGCCATTCATGGCCATCCAGGGACAATGTGCGCAGCTGCGGCAAGTCGCCGAATCGCCGGCAGTGGGCGCTTCGAGCAAGATTTTGTCGGGCGCTGCCTGCTGCATCTTGTAGAAGATGCCCTTATCTGTGGCCACGATAAATTTCTGCGCGGGCAGGGTTTTCACGGCCTTGATGAGCCCGCTGGTGGAACTCACCACATCTGCCTGCGCAATGACTGACGGCGGAGACTCCGGATGCACCAGCACTTTGGCGTCGGGATGCAGGGCCCGCAACGCAGTGAGTTCACGCCCTTTGAACTCTTCATGCACGATGCACGCGCTATTCCATAACAGCATGTCGGCGCCAGTCTGCTCGCGAATATAGTTGCCGAGATATTTGTCCGGTGCCCAGAGAATTTTCTTACCTTCGCGCATGAGATGCCGCACCACGTCGAGTGCGCTGCCGGAGGTGACCATCCAGTCGGCACGCGCCTTCACGGCCGCGCTGGTATTGGCATACACCACCACGGTGCGCTCAGGATGACTGTCACAGAACGCGCTGAACTGCTCCGCCGGGCAGCCCAGATCGAGCGAACATTCCGCCCGCAGGTCCGGCATTAACACGCGTTTCTCGGGGTTCAGAATCTTGGCGGTCTCACCCATGAACCGCACCCCGATCACCACCAAGGTTTGCGCCGGATGCGTGTGGCCGAAGCGCGCCATGTCGAGCGAGTCGGAGACATAACCGCCCGTTTCATCAGCCAGCGATTGCAGCTCAGGATCAGTGTAGTAATGCGCGACAAGCACGGCATTCTCGCGCTTGAGCAAGGTCTTGATTTCCGCGCGTAGCGCGGCGCGCTCATCGTCATCCAGCTTTTCCACCACGGTGGGCGGCACGTGGAACACCGCTGCCGGTACTGTCACGGTGGTGATCGAATCAAGTTGTGCGTTCACTATGCGACCTCCTGGGCAAACCAAGATACGCGAAACTGTGCTGCGGGCGGATGGCGATTACACGCCCATGACAAATGCGGCGACATTCAGCCGCCTGCTGGTACCTCTGTGCGACGCAGGCGGATGCCAAGCTCGCGTAATTGATGTTCGCTCACAGCCGCAGGCGCAGCAGTCAGCGGGCATGACGCGGTCTGCGTCTTCGGAAACGCGATAACGTCGCGAATGGAGCGCTCGCCCGACATCAGCATGATCAGACGATCAAGCCCGAACGCGATGCCGCCATGTGGCGGACAGCCATACTGCAAGGCGTCGAGCAGAAAGCCGAACTTCTCACGCGCTTCTTCGGCGCCAATCCCCAGCAGCGAAAACACGCTTTGTTGCATCTCCGAGCGATGAATCCGAATTGAGCCACCACCAATCTCAGATCCATTCATCACCATGTCGTACGCACGTGACAGTGCAGCGCCCGGTGCCTTGGTCAGTGCGTCGGCTTCGACATACGGCGCCGTGAACGGATGATGTAATGCGGCCCAACGCTGATGGTCCTGGTCCCAGTCGAACATCGGAAAATCGACCACCCACAGGGGCTGCCAAGTATCCGCCACCAGCTGTAAGTCGGCCGCTACCTTATCGCGCAGTGCACCGAGCGCCGCGTTCACGACTTTGGCCTCATCCGCACCGAAGAAGATGAGATCCCCGGTCGCCGCACCGGTGCGCGTGAGTACTGCTTCAACGACTGCGTCGGGCAGGAATTTTAGAATGGGCGACTGCAAACCATCGCGGCCCGCGCTGAGGTCGTTGACCTTGATATAGGCCAGACCCTTGGCACCGTAAATGGCAACAAACTCAGTGTATTCGTCGATCTGTTTGCGCGACAGCGCGCCGCCGCCGGGGGCCCGCAACGCCGCGATTCGTTTGGTTTTATCCTGCGCGGCCGCCGCGAAGACCTTGAACTCCACCCCCTGCATGACGTCTGCGAGCTCTACCAGTTCAAGGGGGTTACGCAGATCAGGGCGATCACTGCCGTAGCGGTGCATCGTCTCCTGATAGGTCATGCGCGGGAACGGATTCGGCAATGCGACACCCAACACCTCTTGGTACAGCGCGCGAATCATCGATTCCATAAGCGCCATCACTGCGCGCTCATCCACAAATGACATTTCGATATCGAGTTGGGTAAATTCGGGCTGCCGATCAGCGCGTAAATCTTCATCACGAAAACAGCGCACGATCTGATAATAGCGATCGAAGCCAGACATCATCAGCAGTTGCTTAAAGAGCTGGGGCGACTGCGGTAGCGCAAAGAAACGTCCAGGATGGGTCCGACTCGGAACGAGATAATCGCGCGCGCCTTCGGGTGTAGCTTTGGTCAACATCGGCGTTTCGATGTCGAGAAATCCAGCGTCATCAAGGAAGCGCCGGAAGAAGCGTGCGACTCGCGCGCGCAGCAGAATATTCTTGCGCATGCGTTCGGTGCGGAGATCGATATACCGAAAGCGTAACCGCGTTTCTTCCTGCACGGCTTGGTCGTCGAGCTGGAAAGGCGGAGTCAGCGCGGTATTGAGGATTTCGAGCGTATGGACAAGCACTTCCACCGCGCCGGTTGCGAGATTCGAATTCACGGTGCCGCTTGGTCGCGGGCGCACTTTGCCGGTCGCCCTTAAAACGTATTCGCTGCGAGCCCGCTCGGCAAGCGCAAAGGCTGCCGGGGTGTCCGGATCGATCACCACCTGCAACACGCCTTCGCGATCCCGTAAATCGACGAAGATGACCCCGCCATGATCACGCCGGTGGTGCACCCAACCGCAAACGGTAATCTCCTGACCGCTTAGTGATTCATTGACGTGGCCGCAATAGTGGCTTCGCATGGGCATGGCTCGTAAGAGGATTGATTAGTTGGGCGCGGCGCTTACCGGCGAGCCAGGCCGTGTAAAAACTACTGCGCTCGCGACGTTTTTACACGGCCTGAGGGGCCGGAATGATACGGATTGCGTCTGGTTGCCGCAACGCCGCAACGGACGGCGCGGCCGCCAGCTTGACGCAGAATTCGAACGTGTTCGGGGCCCGCCGCGAGCGCGACGTCGAGATCTATGCCGCAGTCCCTGTCGCGGCGGGTTTGGCGCTTTCGCTTTTGGTTTCCGGTTTAGTCTCGGACTTCGTTTCTGTTTTGGCTTCAGTCTTAGGTTCGGCTTTGGTCTCAGCTTTCACGTCGGACGCACCCACCGAAGCGGTTGGACTATCGCCCTCAGCGCTCGGGCTCTTCTTCCCTTTATCCCTGAAATCGGTCACGTACCAGCCAGTTCCCTTCAAGGCAAAACCCGCCGCCTGAATTTGCTTCACAAGTTTTGGGGCGCGACAGGCAGGACAATCAGTCAGCGCGTCGGCCGTCATCCGTTGCACGGCATCGAATTGGTGAGCACAGGCGTCACAGCGGTAGACATAGGTCGGCATAGGAACCCTCAATGCAAAATTTGCCAAGGGAAGATAGGGGTTCACCGAAATTTTTCAAGCGCTCCGAGCCGCCTAACATGCGCGCAAGCAGTTAAATCCACGCCACGCGAACAACGCCGGCCACATTGCTTGTACCCCATCCCAGGGCTGGCTATCATCCGCGCCTCCTTTTTACCCGCCCCCGCGCCGTTAGCTCAGCTGGTAGAGCAGAGGACTTTTAATCCTTTGGTCGCAGGTTCGATCCCTGCACGGCGCACCATAGATTTTTCCGTTCCCAATGTCGTACACCGTGGGTGAGTGGCTGGTTTGCTTTCATTGTTTGTTGATGAGGCGCGCTACCACTTTGCGGTAAGCAGACCTCGCCTGCTGAGTACCCGATGCGGCGAGCTGGGCAGCAGGTCCCATTGGCCATCGCAACGCTTCAGAGCACCTCAATAAGTTCGCTGGAGGCGCGCTGACGACATTGCAACCGAGTTCAAACTGCTCATTTAATGTATGTAAACTCCGCTTATTCGCTCGCTCGCGCCTTGCCATCATCGCCTTGCTCGAATTTATAAAGGTGGCCTTCGCTATCCAAAGGTTTTGCTTGTTGTAAATACGAATCCTTATCATTCGTCCTACGTTGTGTTTGGAGAACTTTGCCATGATTACCCGTAAGAACTGGACCGCGTTGGCTGGAACTCTGTTGACGATGGGCTTGCCGTTAGCCGTACAGGCGGGCCCGCCGGTGATCGAACTTGTTATCGAGCAACACAAATTCGAACCGGCCGAAATACGCGTACCGGCCAATACTAAAGTGAAGTTACTCATCAAAAATCGCGACGTGACGCCCGAAGAGTTCGAGAGCTACGAGCTCAAGCGGGAAAAAATTATCGCTGGCAAGACTGAAGGCGTGGTATTCATTGGACCGTTGCCGCCAGGCACCTAATCCTTTCTTCGGCGAGTTCAATCCAGAGACTGCGCAAGGTCGAGTGATTGTCGAGTAGGCTTATTGTCCAGCGTTTGATCTTTAGGATTTTGAGGGTTCGGAAATGCTGTCGGTCGCGCTGATTGTCTTTCGTGAGGTACTGGAAGCCGCGCTGTTGGTCGGGGTCGTGTTTGCTGGCTCGGCCGGTATCGTGGGCCGCGGGCGGTGGATTCTGGCGGGCATAGCCCTTGGTCTCGGTGGTGCCATCGCAGTCGCAGGCTGTGCTGAGCAGCTCGCTGGACTCGCCGGAGGCATCGGCCAGGAGCTTTTCAACGCGGGGGTACTGTTCGCGGCAGTCCTGATGCTGGGTTGGCATACGCTTTGGATGAGCACGCACGGCCGCGAAATGCTCGGGACAACCCGCTCGCTGAGTCACGAAATCCATCGCGGCGTGCGCCCGCTTTATGCGCTAGCGGTCGTCGTCGGCCTCGCTGTGCTCCGCGAGGGCTCTGAAATCGTGCTGTTCCTGGGCGGCATGTTGGCAGCGGGATCGACTAACAGCGGCGGCGTCATGGTCGGCGGGTCTATCGGTCTCATGGGTGGCGTCCTGCTCGGGGGTGGAATTTCCCTCGGACTCCTAAAGATACCCACGCGGCACTTATTTGCAGTCACCAGTTGGTGGATCGCCTTACTTGCCGCAGGAATGTTTGCCCAAGCAATCGCCTTTATCGCGCAAGCCGGCCTTATTTCGCGACTCACAGAAACTGCGTGGGATACTTCCTTGCTCGTTAGCGACGGCAGCATTTTTGGCCAAACCTTACATGCACTCGTGGGCTACATCGCGGCCCCGATGGTGATTCAGGTCGTGGGCTATCTCGCCATCCTGCTGTTGTTCGGTTACGCCATCATTTATAGCGACCGAAGCTCGCGAAATATCGCAGCGGGTCCGCGGGTGGCAACCGTCCCCGCAGTCGTCTATGCCCTCGCAGCGCTATTCACCAGCGTGCTGAGCCCGCCCGCCTGGGCAGGCTTCACGGTGTATTCGCCCTATGTGGAACAGGGCGAATGGGAATTCGAATTCCGCGCCGACCACGCGGTTGACGACGACGATGCCAAAGATAGCGCAGAGGCCTTCGTCTACGAACTCGGTTATAGCCCGACTGCCCGCTGGCATACTGCGGTTTTCCTGAAATCCAAACGTGAACCCGCGGCAAATCACGAGTTGACCGAGTTTGCGTGGGAGAGCATCTTTCAGCTCACCGAACCAGGCGAATATTGGTTCGATTTAGGCGCCTACATCGAATACGCCAAAGGTCTTACCCGTAGCGACGAACATGCCCTTGAATGGAAAGTGCTCGCCGAGAAGAGCGTCTCTAATTGGGTGTTCACTGCCAACCCGATATTTGTCCAGCATTTTACTGACAGCGACGATCCAGGCGTGGGGTTTGAGTATGCGTGGGGCACTCACTATCGCCTGCGGCCAGAGTTTGAACCTGGCTTCGAGGCTTTCGGTGATATCGGGGAAATCACGCACGCGAATCCGCTTGCTGAGCAGGAACACTTCATCGGTCCGAATGTGCGCGGCAAATTCAATCTGAACGGCACCAGCAAAATTGTTTACAACATCGGCTATTTATTTGGTCTGACCGACGAATCTGCGGATGGCGCAGTGAAATTCCAACTCGAATACGAATTGCGGTTCTAGGGACTACGCTCAGCGCAGTTCGGCCAATTATCCGCACCTAGCAGCCTGTCGGAATTTATCGTGGCGCCCACTGGCGGCCGTTCGGCGTACCGGTCTCCGCGCCCGCTATAATTCCGAAGACTTGCGACCAGTGATGAAATGGTCAATCGCGAGTGGAGCACGCCAGATGATTGAAACGCTACTGCTAACCGCAGCTCGTATATTCACTTTCGAACAACAACGCCGGCTCACCAATGCGAGTGGTTTTTTCTTTGCCCGCGGCGCGCGTTTGTTTTTAGTCACTAGCCGCCACGTCATGCTGGATGAACCGAGCAAGCACTTCCCGGATCGCATCGAGATTGAAGTGCATGTCGATCCGGACAACATCGCGCGCTCAACCGGGTTTTCGATCCCGCTCTACCGGGATGGCAAGAGTCTGTGGCGTCAAGGTCAGGACGCGGCGGGGGAGATCGACGTGGCGGTGATTGAACTCGAGCGGGCCGCGTTGCCCGCGCAGATGGTTTACTGCGCGTTCGAGCCGGCACATCTGCACAGCCCGAACGATCAAGTTGAGGTCGGGGCGTCGGTGCTGGTAGTCGGTTTCCCACTAGGTTTTCACGACACCTTGCATCATCTGCCGGTGGTACGGCAGGCGGGGATCGCATCTTCGTTCGGATTACGTTTCCAGGGCGAAGGCTATTTCCTGACCGACGCGCGTACGCACCGCGGCGGCAGTGGCGCGCCGATTGTTATGCGTGATGCCTATCCAAAAGCGGTTCACGGCGCACTGCCGTGGACCTTGTTGGGTGTGCACTCGGCGCGCCTCGACATGGAGACGCGCGATCTGAAACTGGACGAGGCGCTCGGCCTAAACTGCGCCTGGTACGCGGATATCCTGCTCACGCTGACCGCCGACTAACGGCAGCATTGCGCTTCGCTGTCAGTCCTCGAGTTGTTGAATGCCATCGAGGAACCATTTCGGCTGGCGACTGGCCGCCGCTTTGGTGAAGTGCCAGACTTCCCTGACCTGCCGAGCTTGCGCCTCGGCCTCCTCGCGCATAAGCGTATCGAACAACACCACAGCTTCCAGCGCGTCGCCAACTTCGCGCACCTCAAGTAGCTCGGCTTCCACCTTCAGGACATCTGTGCGATTGTCAGCCGGGAGATCTTTGATTCGATCCTGGAGTTCACCGAACATCGTGTCGGTGGAGAGACTCCTGATCACCGTCAGGTCACGCGCGTCCCAGGCCTTCTGTAGATCGCTAAAAGCAATCCGAGCCCCCGCCAGAAATGCTTCCGCATCAAAGCCCGCGGGCATTGCAACAGGTGCATGTTCGAGGCTTTGGTCCGGGGGCGTCGCGCCCGCTTGTTCGCCACGAAACCACCCTTTGGCATCGAAGCCACTGTCGCCCACCGGTTCCACTGTGGTTGCAGGCCGAGCCTCACGGGGAAGTGCGTCGCGAGCTTGGGGACTATCGATTGTGCGCGGGTTGTAGGCTGGCCGTAAGGTCTGTTTGGCGGCGCGCGCCGCAAGCAGCTTGTAGAGCATGAACGCGATGCCGCCAAAGATAATCAGATCCATGAAATTGAGATTCTCGAAGGCACCACCGAAGAGTAGCGCGCCGAGCAGGCCGCCGATGGCGAGCCCACCCAACATGCCCATCAAGCCGCCCCGCTTCGCCAGGCTTTGCTTGGTCGCCTGATTCTGCTGTGTGGCCCGCTGCTGCGCGGGGGAACGCGCGGGCATCGCCGCTGAGCGCTTGAAGGGTGAACTGAACCCCGACTTGCCACCGAAGGAACCACCGCCGCCGAGACGCTTCGCCTCTGCATCGGATAGTCCGCACAGGCTAAATGAGAGCGTCAGCAGCACAGATAGAAAAAAGCCGGTAAGTTTTTGCATTGGAGTTCGGCGCGTTGTGGTGAGGAAGCGGGAGTCTACACAAATTCTGGCGCGGTCGGTTCAACCGCCCACGCATGCTGCCGCTAGCGCTCGCGGTTCCCGGGGACATCAGATTTGCGTTTGACGTCCAGGCCACGCGGGCGGGACTAGAAATTAATTTCAGGTTTTAACAGTAATCTAATTCTCTTAATTAGATTTGTGCGCTAACCTACTAGAAAGTCGAAGCTTGCGTTGGGCTTCGCAGGCTCCTGAGGGGCTAACCGCTGGCGCTGGCGTTTGCTGAGCCAGGGCTGTTAAATTAGGGTCACTTTAAGCGCCTTTAGATTCCGGCGTTTGCCTCGGGTCTGCGCCAGGGTAAAACACGAAACAACAATATGAATCTGCTCCGACTTGCAAAGCTTTTTCTGTGCGGCGGCATCTTGCTCGCCAGCGCGCCCCCGCCAGTGGCCGCAGAGACGGACCCACATGCGCCTATTTTCGCTGAGTCGGAATACCCCTCCGCCACCCAGTGCGCAAGCTGCCACCCAAAAGTGTTCTGGGAATGGGCGGTCTCAAATCACGGCTACGCTTCTATTTCGCCGATGTTCCACAAGTTTGAACAGGCGATTAACGATTTTGCGTCGGGCACCATCGGCACCTTCTGTGTGCGTTGTCACCAACAAGTTGCGACACAGTTGGGTGAGCCGCGCGAAGCAGCCTTATGGGATCGTTCGGCAATTTCCCGCGAAGGGATAACCTGCATCACCTGCCACCGCGTCTCGACGCAGTTCGGAAAGGTAAACGGGGAACGCCACGTGGAAGGTGGCGATATTAATCAGCCGATCTATAACAGCGGGACGGGCACTAAGTACGCGGAAGTCGCGGCCAAACCCGGCGACTTTGGAGTCTCAACTGCGGCCGGCCAGCCCGGAACTCCCATGCACGCCGCCCCGATCAAGTTCGAACAAATCGGTCAAAGCGAATTTTGCGTGTCCTGCCATCAAGTGGCAGTTCATCCTGGCATTAAGCTAGAAGTCGTGTGGGAGCAGTATCGCGGCGCACCGGCCGCCAAAGAAGGGATCACCTGCCAGCAATGCCACATGGGCAAGGTACCCGGTGAAGCGCAGGGCTTCGAAACCTGGCCGATTGCGATGATCAATGGCCAGACCGTCGGCGATCCAAAGCAGAAACACTCTAATCACATGTTCTTCGGGCCGGGTTACCCCATCGCCCATCCCGGTATCTTCCCGTTCAACCCACGCGCGCAGCGCTGGACTATCAAGGAATGGCTGAAGTTCGACTACCGCGCACCATGGGGCGAGCCCACTTGGGAAGATAAAATCGCCAGTGGGGATGTGAAAGCTGAATTTCCGCCGGAATGGAGCGCCCGTGCGGATCGCGAAGAAGCGCGTTACGTGATTTCGCTCAATCTGAAGCTGCTGGAAGACAAGAAGAAGTCACGGATCGAGGTAATGGAAAACTCGATGCGCATCGACGGACCCTTCTTCAAATCCACGCCGGCAGCCGGTAAGGACTTGAAACTGCACTATAAAGTGTCGAATCTCGACAAAGGCCATAACCTGCCTTCCGGGTCACTTGGCGCCCAGCCGGAGCTCTGGTTTAACGTGGCACTGATTGATCCCGATGGTCAGCGTATATGGGAAACCGGCTATGTGGACGGCAATGGCGACATGGCTGACATTCACTCCTTAGGAGTCGCTGAACGAAAAGTTCCTTTTGACAAGCAACTGTTCAATCTGCAGACCAAATTCCTGACGACGAACGTCAAGGGCACTGATCGCGAAATGTATCTCCCAATCAATTTCGACGTCGATCAGCTGCCCCATATCCGGCCGCCGGGCGTACCGACAACCGTGCTCAATCACCCGCCGTTCATCCGGATGGAAGGCCGCAGCCTGCCGCCGCTGAGCGCACGCAAAGTCCCGTATAAAATTCCCGGTTCGTTATTAACCAAACCGGGTAAATACAAGCTCCAATCGCGCATGCGTAGCCGGGCGGAACCGATTTATTTCATGAAGTTCGTCGGCGCAACAGTCGATATGGAACAGGCGATCAACGAGTGGATGATCGATCTCCACCCGCATGCCGTGGAGTTTGAGGTCAAATGAGCATGCCAAAGCCATTAACCCGCGCCAAGCGCACACCCTGTGTGAAGTCCGCCTTACTCACTGGCTTAGCACTACTTGCGCTAAGTCCCTTGGTGGCCGGCGAAGTGCCGCGACGCGGCGCGACCACCGGCGCGCCGGCGATTCCAGAACCTGCCGAAGGTCGTGTTCGCGGTGACCATGAGCACGCCCGCAAACCGGTTGAAATGGCGCCCGAGGCGAAACCCGCCGAGTTCGTACGAGAAGATTTCGGACCCGATCCGAGCTACGCCGACAAACCCTACGATCCTGCCGCACAGCTGGAGATTTACGGCGGCAAACGGCGCGTAGATGCACCACGACCGCCCATTGAGTGGGGTTATCCGCTATATCAGGCCGGTGACATCGGTGCGGGCATTAACTTATTCGGTGAGAAGAATCCTGCGCGCCCACAGCTGCTGGTGTTCGGCGATCTCCGCTTTGGCACTGCCTATAACGACAATGGCGCAGTGGATACCGCGCAAATGGCCGCGCGACTGAATTTGAATATAGATTTTCGGCTCACTGCGACTGAACGCTTTCATGTCTTTCTGCGACCGCTTGATCGGGTCGAAAAAGGTCGGGTGACCAGGGTCGAATTTGGTGGTAATCAGCGCGACCTGTTCGGCGATCACGAAATCCTGCTCGATGCTGAACCGGAAGCCGCGTTCTTCGAAGGCGATCTGGGGCAAATCGCAGCCGGCATTACCGATCAGTACAACCTGCACGATATCCCGATCGCCTTAGGCCTGATGCCGCTGTTTTTCCAGAATGGGATCTGGATGGAAGACGCCATCATGGGCGGCGCCATCACCATTCCCGCCATGAACAGTGCGCGTTTCGATATCACGAACATGGACATCACGTTTTTCGGCGGGTTCGACCGCGTCACCACTAAGGCCGTGCTGGAACCAAATGGCGTCTTCGATGACCAGGATGCACAGCTGTATGGCACCGCGATTTTCATCGAGGCAGGCGAGGCCTATATCGAAGCAGGTTACGGCTATACCGACGACACGCGCGCTTCGCCGCGCCTCGGCGATTTCAGCTATCACAACCTGACCGCCGCGATCACCAAGCGCTGGTTCGGCAAGGTCTCGAACTCGCTGCGCGTAATTCTGAATTTCGATCAGGATCCAGGACCAGGATTCAACAAGACCGCCGACGGCTGGCTCGTTCTCGTGGAAAATTCGTGGATCACCAGCCTGCCCTCCACCCTCATTCCCTATGCGAACTTCTTCGTCGGATTTAATAAGCCGCAGTCGCTGGCGCGTGATTTTGGCGCCGCAGGTGTACTCAAGAATACCGGCATCAATTTCGAAACCGACGGGCTGACAGGCTTCCCCAAGCTGGATGACACCGCGAACGACACCGTGGGCGGTGCACTTGGCATCGAGTACTTGTTTGATCTTCATCAGCAGGTGGTGTTCGAAGTGGCCGGCTTAACGCCTTTGGGCAGCGATAACCTGCCGGGGCGAGTGGCCAAGGGGGACCAAATCGCAGTCGGTGCACGCTACCAGCTGCCGCTGTCGAAATCCTGGATTTTCCGCGCGGATGCGATTTATGGCAGCCGCGAAGAGGACGAAGATCTTGCCGGCGTGCGCGCCGAACTGCGCTTGAAGTTCTAAGCCGTGAAGCCTTCCAAACAAAACCCGTTCTTGCCACGTCCGCCCAGTGTTCGCGCCGCGCTCTGCACAAGCATACTGATGCTTCTGAGCACGGGTTTCGCGCAGGCCTGGGCCGCCGAGCCCGCTAACCCGACGCTCCCGCACGATAGCTCAGCACGTTTTCTCGGCTTGGAAACGTGCGGTTCGAGCGAGTGCCATGGGTCTGCAGAGCCCTGGCGGAACGCCACCGTACTCATGAAGGAACGCCTTATTTGGCAGGCGCACGATTCGCACGCGAAAGCCTTCACCGCACTGACTGGCGAGGCCGGAAAACAGATCGCGCTAAAACTCGGTCTCGCCGATGCCGCTCAGGCGCCGGAGTGCCTGGTGTGCCACACCACCTATGTCCCAGTGGCCCAACGTGGGCCGAAATTCACTTTGGATGGTGGTGTAGGTTGCGAGAGTTGCCATGGTCCGGGCAGCAGTTTCCTCGCCGCGCATGTGCAGCCTACTTCGCAGCACGCAACTAACATTGAAGCCGGGATGTATCCCACCGACAACGCCCCGGCGCGGGCCGCTTTGTGTTTGTCCTGTCACCAGGGCGATGGGGTGCGCAAAGTGAGCCATCGGCTATACGGCGCAGGCCACCCCAGGCTACGCTTTGAGCTCGATACCTACAGCGTGCTGCAGCCGTACCATTTCAATCCCGATGCGGATTATCGGCGGCGTAAGCCGCTATCCAGCCATTTCCAGCTGTGGGCTGAAGGTCAACTCCAGGCCGCACTTAATCTGCTCACAATGAGCGATCCGCAAAGCCATCCGCAGGCCGGTCTGTTCCCGGAGCTAGCGCAATTTGATTGCCACGCCTGCCACCAGGCGATTAATGATGATCCCAAACATCGACCGCGGCCGGGCCTGAAGGCCGGCGCGCTCACGCGTAACGATGCGCCATTGGTGGTGCTTCGCGCGTTGGCGCAAGTGACCTCTCCTGCCCAGGTCGCTGCACTCACGACAGCTACTCGCGACTGGCAAAACGCCCTGCATGATCGGCGCACCCAGCTACCGGCGAGCACCCAACTCAAAACAGCGGTGACTGCGCTTGCCAGCACGCTGAAATCGCGCAAGGAAACCGCCGGAGACGCGCGCGCCGTGGCACACGCCTTACTCGACCAGGCGCGCGCGGAAGCGCCTCTCACGTTTATGGCGGCTGAAAGTGTCGCGATGTCGCTCTCCACGCTGTTGACTGCAGAATTCGAAGCCGCGCGCTTGACCCCGGCGCAATTTCAGCAGGTCAATGAGGCGCTCAACACGGTGTACACCGCAGTTGGTAATGAACACACCTATCGTGCAACCGCCTATGCCTCGGCGCTGGACGCGGTCGTGACGGCCATGGGACAACAGTAGCGTAATGCGCTAGGAATCAATCGAGATGAGTTGCCTACCAAATCCTTCATCCACCGCACAGTGCCGCAGCACACTTGGCACCCGCTACTTCGTGCTGGGACTCCTGCTGCTGCTCACCACCTTGGTGTTCGCCCAAGAAGATAATAGCGACCCGACGGCTGGCCCTGCGAAATACCTTGGCGTCGTCACCTGCGCCGGCTCCACCTGCCACGGCGCGCCGCATTCCTCGCCGGATGCGCGCGTGCTGCAAAGTGAATTCATTACATGGCATCGCGACGACGCGCACGCCAAGGCCTATCGCGTATTGCTTGAAGAAAAGGGCCAGCGGATCGCGCAGAATCTTGGTCTCAAAAGTGCGGCCGACGCGCCTGAATGCCTGAATTGCCACGCCAACAACGCGCCAGCTGAACTGCGCGGCAAACGTTTTCAAATCGCCGATGGCGTCGGTTGCGAAACCTGCCACGGTCCAGCTTCCAAGTGGCTCGGCCTGCATGTCACAGGCGAGGCGAGCCGCGAAGAAAACCTCAAGGCCGGCATGTACCGCACGGAAGATCCCAGCGCACGCGCCACGCTGTGCCTATCCTGTCACCTTGGCGCGAACAACAAATTTGCGACCCACCGCATCATGGGCGCCGGCCATCCCCGACTCTCCTTCGAACTCGATACCTTCACGATGCTGCAGCCAGCGCATTATCGCGTGGATGCCGACTATCGCAGCCGCAAGCACGTCGCCTCTCATGTGCAGGTATGGGCGATCGGACAAGCTGCCGCCGCCAAACGCACGCTCGATTTATTCGTAAGCGAGCAATGGCAAAGTAAGGGCGTGATGCCCGAGTTTGCGTTTTTTGATTGCCAGGCCTGCCATCACCCAATGGACACGCCGCGCTGGGCACCCCGCGCAACCGCCGGCTTGCCGCCCGGAGTCGTTCGACTCAACGACGCCAATCTGCTTATGTTGTTGTATCTCACCAAGGCGATTGAGCCTGCGCTCGCCGACGAACTGCATCAGGGACTGCTCGCGCTACATAAGGCGAGCACCGAATCACTAGGCGCAACGCAAACTGCAGCGAAAGCCTTGCAAGCCGTAGTGGCCAAAGCTGAAGGCAAGATCCGTGGCCATGGCTTTAAAGCTGAGCAAACGCGCACGATACTGACCAGCATCGTCAAAGGCGGAATCGCGGGCGACTATCGCGATTACGCCGCAGCGGAACAGGCGGTCATGGCAATCCACGCCCTTACCGATTCTTTGCGTGACAGCGGAGCGACCGACACAGCCAAGGCCGGCGCACTCGAAGCGCAGCTCAAAGTCTTGTACACCGTGCTTGAAAATCAGAACGCCTACGATCCAGCCCGGCTCCAGACTGAACTGGCGACCTTAGAAACCGCGATCAATTGAACCGCCATGGCTGAGAAGGTCACTATCGCGATTGTCGGCGCGGGGCCGGGCGGCTTAAGCGCCGCTGCGCGCGCGGCCGAAACCCGCACCTCGCACCTCCTGCTGGAAGCTTCTCCTCAGATCGCGAACACCATGTTTCGCTATCAGAAGGGCAAGCATGTGATGGCCGAGCCAGGCATCCTGCCACTGCGCGCGGCAGTGGGTTTCGAGGCTGGCACGCGCGAACGAATCCTGAAGACCTGGCATGAAGGCATCATTAAAACCGGTGCCAACGCGCGCTTTACCACCGAGGTCGCCTCAATCAAAGGCGCACGTGGAAACTTCACGCTCAAACTGACCGATGGCAGCGAATTGCTAGCCGAGAATGTGGTCATCGCGATCGGCCTGCAAGGCAATCTACGCAAACTTGAAGTGCCTGGCGAAGACCTCCCGCACGTACAATACCAGCTGGACGATCCCGACGAGTACAAGAACGAAACCATTGTCGTCGTTGGCGCTGGCGACGCCGCAATCGAGAACGCACTGGCGCTCGCGCAACACAATACGGTGATCATCCTCAATCGGCGCGATGAATTCTCGCGCGCGAAGGAAGGGAATCTCAAAGGGATCACCCGCGGGCTAGACGCCGGTCAGCTCGAATGCATTTACAACGCGGGACCGCAAGCAGTCGAAGCGCTACCGGCAAATGATGTCAGCGGGCATCGTCTGCGCTTTCAGATCAAGACCAAAGAAGGCGTTACCGAGGTACTGTGCGATCGCATCGTCGCCCGCTTAGGCGCCTTGCCGCCGCGCAAGTTTGTGGAATCCTGCGGCATCACGTTTCCGAGCGATGATCCGGCTGCAGTGCCGGCGGTATCCCCGCGCTATGAAACGAATGTGCCGGGAATTTACATAATCGGTGCATTGGCTGGTTACCCGCTCATCAAGCAATGCCTCAATCAGGGTTATGAGGTTATCGAGTTCATCTGCGGGCGCGATGTGGAGCCGGCTGACGAAGGGCTGTTGCGCGCGAAGTTCACCAATGTCCCGGGCTTGACCAAAGTGGACCGTGCGATCACGGCAATCCGCGAAACGATTCCGTTGTTCGAGGGCCTGACGCCCCTCCAATTGCGCGAGTTCCTACTCGATTCCGAGATCAGAACGCCGGCCTATGGCGAGGTGGTCGTGGAGTTCAACGACTACACCAATACGTTTTTCTCGATCCTGCGTGGCAGCGTGTTTATTCGGCTCGATCCGAACGACCCCTCGCGCACCATTCCGCTTGCTGAAGGCAAATTCTTTGGCGAGATGTCGCTAATTTCAGGACGCCGCCGCACTGCGACGATCACGGCAGGCGAGAACTGCGTGCTGATCGAAACGCCGCGCCGCTCGATGAACAAGCTGCTGCAATCGGTTGAATCTGTGAAACGCGCGATCGACGAAGCCTTCTTGCTGCGCGCGATCCGCATGCATATCGCCCCGGAAGTGCCGGAAGAAGACTTGATCGAAGTAGTCCATACGGCACGGATTCGCCAGTACAACCCCGGCGAAGTGCTGTTCAATGCGGGCGACGTTGGCGATTACCTCCATCTAATCCGCACCGGCTCGGTGACGGTCTCGCACGAGATCAATGGGCGTGAGATCGTCATTGCCTATCTGCCTTCGGGCAATTATGTGGGCGAGCTGGCATTGTTGACGGATTCGCCACGCACGGCGACCGTGCGTGCCGCGGTCGCCACCGAGACTGTCCAATTACCGGGCGCCATCTTCCGTGAATTGCTCGCCTGCTATCCCGCGCTTGAAACCGAGCTGAAAGCCAAGGCCCAAATACGCTTGCGCGATATCGCCCGTAGCCGCGCAAGCCAGGGTAAGGCCGGCAACATGATCGAATTTCTGGTCGCCCAGGGCATTGGCGAGGCGACCGATGTGCTGCTGATCGACGAAGCCTTATGCGTTGGCTGCGACAATTGCGAGAAGGCCTGTGCAGATACGCACAAGGGCACTTCGTTGCTTGATCGCGCGGCCGGTCCAAGTTACGCCAGCGTGCACGTCCCCACGTCCTGCCGACACTGTGAACATCCGCACTGCATGAAGGACTGCCCACCGGATGCGATTCATCGCACCGCCGAAGGCGAGGTCTACATCGCGGACAACTGCATCGGCTGCGGCAACTGCCAACAGAATTGCCCCTACGGCGTAATCCAAATGGCGGTTAAGGGCGAACCGCAAAAGCCCAGTCTCTGGCAGTGGTTGCTGCTGGGCAAAGGTCCGGCGCCGGGCGACGAGTTCCACAGCGAGGATAAATCACTGCCCAAGAAAGCGGTGAAGTGCGATATGTGCAAAGATCAATCCGGTGGGCCGGCCTGTGTGCGGGCCTGCCCGACAGGTGCTGCGATTCGCGTCAGCCCACAGGAATTTATGGCTATTGCCCGCTAGCTGTGGGCAGGCCGCTTTAGAGGTTTGGTCAACGTTCTTCCATGCACCAGTCGTTTCTCAACTATCGCAATTTCTTCTACCTCAAGGTCGCGCTGGGGCTGTGCGCATTCGCGATTCTGGCCTATGCAATTCATGACCCTGCCGATCCCCCTAACGGCGGCACCTGGTTGGGTTATACGCTGGGCAGCCTGGGCGCTGGCCTGACCGGTTGGCTGGCCTGGTTCGGCGTGCGCAAACGTCTCTATCACGGGACGAACAACCGCTTAGTGGCATGGCTGTCTGCCCACGTGTATCTCGGCACGGCGCTAATCGTCATCGCAACCTTGCACACCGGCTTCCAGCTGGGCTGGAACATCCACACGCTCGCCTATGTCCTCACCATGCTGGTGATCGCGAGCGGCTTCTACGGACTCTATGCCTACATCAGTTATCCGCGCCTGCTCGCCGCCAACCGGGGCGGGATGACGCGCGAGGTCATGATCAGCGAAGTGGCTGAGCTTGATCGCGAAAGCCTGACTTTGGGTGACCAGGTCGGGAAGGATGCCCACAAGATAGTGTTGCAGTCGATTGAAGAAACCGTCCTCGGTGGCGCAGTTTGGGAACAACTCTTCGGCGATCCGGCGCGGCGCGCGAGTAGCGGCGGGGTGAGCCAGGGTCTCAACGAAGTGCGCGAAAAACTCGAAGCACGTATCGCGCGTGCAGCCGCACCCATTGCCCAGGTCGAGAATCAAGACGCTACCGCCATCTCTTTCCTGGCCGGTCACA
>CAMATU010000017.1 GCA_945861225.1 Klebsiella pneumoniae | reverse complement strand
TCCGAGGCTGCCCACTCGCGGCGACCGCGTTCATCCAATGCGCCACGGATTAAACGATACTGTGCTCGGATCTGCTTTTCGGTTTTCATGAAACGAGAGCCTGATCGCCTATATGCTATTCGTCAAGTAATTTTGGCACGGGCCCTTAGGTGCTGGACCTGAGCGGTTCGGTGGTGCGGCCGGCCACGGCTGCAGTTCTCCGGGCCGCAGCCGCTAGATCCGTACTCGTCGTTGCGTGGAGCCGCCGGCTCTGCGACGACAGATGCGGTGATGTCCGCAAGATTCTTAACCGATCGGTGACCGGAGTTGACCTGAATTGCGACCCTCGGCACATGACATTCCCCCTGGCAGCGTCCGGCTGGCGCGTGAACAGCACGTAGAAGACCTGCTGGCGCATCGGCAACGGCTCGACATCGCGCTCGCCAGCAGTCAACAGGGCTTCTGGGAATGGGATGTCGCCAGTGGCAAATTGAGCAGCCTGGAAGCAGCGCAACGAAGCGCCGTCGATTATCTCGTGCCGGCTTCCGGCGCCGCGTTCTGGGCGCAACTCGAGCCATTGGACCGCCGCCTTCTGCGGCGAGCACTGGTTGATTATCTAGGCGGCCGAACAGCGATTTTTGAAGAGGAAGTGCGCCTGCATCTGCCGGACAAAAAGGTCCGCTGGGTGCAACTGCGAGGTAAAACGGTCGCGCGTGATGCGCGCGGCAGGGCCAGCCGTCTGCTGGGCTCGCATACCGACGTGACTTCCCTGAAAACCACCGAACTGGCGCTCCAACAGGCGCGCCATTTCTTGAGCACGGTGATCGATACCATCCCCCAGGCCGTGTACTGGAAGGATCACCATTCGCGCTACCTGGGCTGTAACAAGACCTTTGCCGCGTTGGCGAATCTTGGCGACCCCGCGCAAATCGTCGGACTGACCGATTCAGATCTGCCGTGGCGCGAATTGGCCAGCCGTCTGGGCCGCGAAGATCAAGCGATCCTGGCTGGCCATCACACGCACATCACGACCGAGGATCGGTTGCACAGCAATAGCAGCAAAGAGATCTGGGTCGAGAAACACAAGGTGCCGTTTCGAGGTCTGGACGGCCGCATCATGGGGATCCTGGGCATGACCCAGGATGTCACCGCGCGCAGACGCGCCGAGGACGAGATCGAGCAACTCGCGTATTTCGATCCGTTGACGCAACTGCCAAACCGACGCTACCTCAAAGAGCGCCTCGATGCCGCCGTAGCGCTGGCCCAGCGCCGCGAGGCGGCCGGCGCGCTGCTCTATCTTGATCTCGACCATTTCAAGAAAATCAACGACACCCTCGGTCATTCGGTGGGCGATTTGTTGCTGATCGAGGCGAGCGCCCGCATTAAGGCGTTACTGCGCCAGGGGGATGTGGTGGCGCGCATTGGCGGCGACGAGTTCGTGATCATGCTGGGCGATCTTTCGTTGGACCCTCAACATTGCGCGCAGCAAGCACGCGCGGTCGCGCTCAAGGTGCGGAGCGAACTGTTGCGACCCTTTGTACTTGAAGGCGATGAACACTTCGTGACTTCGACGATCGGCATTGCGATATTTCCAGAACATCACGATAGCACCGAGCAGTTGCTCAAAATGGCCGATGCGGCGATGTATCGCGGCAAAGCGGAAGGCCGCAACACGGTGTTTTTCTTCGACCCTGCGCTGTTGGCACAAGCCGAACAACGACTGCGCCTCGAATCGCTATTGCGCGGTGCAATCGAGCGACAGGAGTTGAGCCTGCATTACCAGCCGCAGGTCGATGCCAGAGGAAAATTGGTTGGCGCAGAAGCGTTGATGCGCTGGACCAATGCTAGCGTCGGCCCGGTGCTACCGGCGCACTTCATCCCCATTGCAGAGGAATCCGGGCTGATCGATGAGCTTGGTCTGTGGGCGATCAAGGAAGCCCTCGCGGCGCTTGAGCGCTGGGATCGCGCTGGGCTTGCCGCCGGTAATCATTTGGCGGTGAATGTCAGTCAACGCCAGTTCAATTCGCCACGCTTCGTGCCGGAGGTCATAGAGGCACTTGCAAAGGCGGGGGTGCCGCGCGGCGCACTCACGCTTGAGTTGACAGAAACCGCAGTGGCGGATCGGGTGGAAGACATCATCATCAAGATGGAACAATTGCGTGGTGCTGGCGTGTCGTTTTCGATCGACGATTTTGGCGTCGGCTACTCGTCTTTGTCCTATCTCACCCAACTGCCGCTGCAACAACTAAAGATTGATCGTTCCTTTATCACTAATGTTGAACATGACCGCACCAAAAGCGCGATCATCGCCACCTTGCTGACCCTGGGTGAGAATCTCGGCTTGACGGTAGTCGCTGAAGGCGTGGAAACCACCGCGCAGTGGGCGCTGCTGGTGGAGCGCGGGTGCCAGGTGTTTCAGGGTTATCTCTTCAGCCGCCCCTTGGTCGAAGCAGATTTTGTGACCTTCTGTGAGGCCTCCGAGCGCGCGACTGGCAGCCCCCCGGTGAGATTCCTGCAGAACATCGCCTGACTCACCGCCAAGCTTGCGAAGGTAGAGTGAAGGCGACAGATGAATGGCACTTAACTTTAAGAGAAAAAGCATTGGTCTAAGCGTCGCCAGGAAGACACGCCCGGCCAAGCAGGCATTTTAGTAGGAGCGGCTTTAGCCGCGATGGGCGATTCAGCGCTGTTCGCGGCTAAAGCCGCTCCTACGGTTAGAAGATCGAAACGCCTGTGGCTTAGCCTTGGCATGTGCCTTAAGTAAGTGCCATTCGGGACAGATTTAAATCTGTTCCCTCCGGCTCTAGAATGCAGGCCCCGCCGAGCTTGCGCGTGCGGGCGCCCTGCCAACCAACGACCAAAGCGATACCAGCATGACCAACCCGGCCGCGCCCACGCCCACTCGCCGTCAACTCGCCAACGCCATCCGCGCGCTCAGCATGGATGCCGTGCAAGCGGCGAATTCTGGTCACCCGGGTGCCCCGATGGGCATGGCCGATATCATGGAAGTCCTGTGGCGTGGGGCTCTGCGCCACAATCCGGCGAATCCGGCGTGGCCCAATCGCGATCGTTTCGTGCTCTCGAACGGTCACGGCTCGATGTTGTTGTATTCGCTGTTGCACCTCACGGGTTATGCGCTGCCGCTCAGCGAATTGCGGAATTTTCGTCAGCTGCATTCGAAAACGCCCGGGCATCCCGAGTTTGGTCATACGCCTGGTGTCGAGACCACCACCGGTCCCTTAGCGCAGGGCCTCGCCAATGCGGTCGGGATGGCGATCGCGGAACGCGCGCTGGCCGCGCAGTTCAATCGCGAGGGCTTCCCGCTCGTCGATCACCACACCTATGTCGCGCTCGGCGATGGCTGCCTGATGGAAGGTCTTTCGCACGAAGCCTGTTCGTTGGCCGGCACGCTCGGTCTTGGCAAGTTGATCGCGTTGTACGACGACAACCAGATTTCAATCGATGGCGATGTCGCCGGCTGGTTCACCGACGACACTGCCGCACGCTTTCGCGCTTACGGTTGGCAGGTGATCGAAAAAGTGGATGGTCATGATGCTGCGGCTGTAGCGGTCGCGCTGAGCGCCGCGCGTGCGGAGCGCCACCAGCCCACGTTGATCTGCTGCCGCACCGTGATCGGCTTCGGCTCACCCAACAAGCAGGGTAAGTCGAGTGCCCATGGTGCACCGCTCGGCGTGGCAGAAGTTGCCTTGGCGCGTGAGCAACTCGGCTGGCCATATCCCGCCTTCGAGATCCCGCCCGCAATCCTGGCGGCCTGGGATTGCCGCGCCGCTGGCGCGGCCCTCGAAGCCGCATGGCAGGTGCTGTTTCGAAGCTATCAGGCCACACATCCCGCGCTGGCCGCCGAATTTACGCGGCGCACAGCGGGCATCTTGCCGATGGCTTGGACCACGACCAAGGCGGCCATGCTGGAAGAGCTCCAAGGGGTGACAGCGGCGAACGCCACGCGCAAATCTTCGCAACTCGCGCTCGAGAAAATTGGCCCGCTGCTGCCGGAATTCATTGGTGGCTCGGCCGATCTCAGTGAATCCAATCTCACGCACTGGAAGGGCTGCATCACGCACACTCGCGAGACCCCGCACGGCAATTACCTGAACTACGGCGTACGCGAATTCGCGATGACGGCCATCATGAACGGCCTCGCGCTGCATGGCGGCTTCATTCCCTATGGCGGCACGTTCCTGGTGTTCTCCGATTACGCGCGCAATGCCATTCGC
This sequence comes from Klebsiella pneumoniae, assembly GCA_945861225.1. Taxonomy (GTDB): domain Bacteria; phylum Pseudomonadota; class Gammaproteobacteria; genus CAIKBL01. Next base: position 31,497 of record CAMATU010000017.1, on the reverse strand, counting down.
ATGGCATGTTTGATGGGACTGCGCGCGATTTATGTGTTCACCCACGATTCCATCGGCCTCGGTGAAGATGGCCCCACGCACCAACCGATTGAACATGCAGGGACCTTGCGCGCGATCCCGAATTGCACCGTCTGGCGGCCGGGTGACGCGGCGGAAACCGCCGTCGCGTGGGCCGCCGCCGTGGAGAATACGCACGGACCGACCTGTCTCCTGCTTACCCGACAGGGCCTGCCGCCGCAGCCGCGAACACTAACGCAGGTTGCGGGAATTGCGCGCGGCGGATATGTGCTGCTGGAGCCCCGCGGCACGCCACAGGCAATTTTGATTGCCACCGGATCCGAGCTCGAACTCGCAATGGCTACCGCCCGCGCGCTGAACGCGGAAGGCGCCAGCATTCGTGTGGTGTCCATGCCCTGTCCAACCTTATTCCTCGCCCAGGATCCCGCCTATCGCGCGAGCGTGCTGCCGGATGCTTGTCGCCGCAGAGTGGCGATCGAAGCCGGCATCACCGATTACTGGTATCGCTTCGTCGGTCTCGATGGTCTGGTGATTGGGCTGGACAGCTTCGGGGCCTCGGCACCCGCGCCGGATCTGTTCAAACATTTCGGCTTCACGGTCGATCAATTGCAAACACGACTTGGATCATATTTGCAGGGATGATTTCCACCTAAGGTAATTCAGCTACCGGCACAACTTAAAGATCAGACAGGATTAGGAGAGAAACGATGACGATTCGGGTGGGTATCAATGGTTACGGCCGCATCGGGCGCAACGTCTTGCGCGCGCTCTTTGAAACAGGCCGCACGCAGGAGTTGGAGATTGTCGCCCTGAATGATCTCGGCGACGCCAACACCAATGCGCATCTGACCAAGTACGATTCGGCGCATGGTCCCTTTCCTGGCACCGTCGCAGTCGAAGGCGACAGCATGGTGGTGAATGGTCAGCGCATCAAGGTGCTGGCCGAGCGCGATCCTGCCAAATTGCCATGGGCGGATTTGAAAGTGGATGTGGTGATGGAATGCACGGGCTTGTTCACCAAACGCGAGAAGGCTGCGCTGCATCTCAAAGGTGGTGCGAAGAAAGTGATCATCTCAGCACCGGCGAGTGATCAGGTGGATGCGACCATTGTCTACGGCGTGAACCACCACACGCTTAAAGCCAGTGACAGCGTGATTTCCAATGCGTCCTGCACCACCAATTGTCTGGCGCCGTTGGTGAAACCGCTGCACGAGAAAATCGGCGTGGAGTCGGGCCTCATGACTACCATTCACGCCTATACCAACGACCAGGTACTGACCGATGTGTACCACAGCGATTTGCGCCGCGCGCGCTCGGCCACGCAGTCGATGATCCCGACCAAAACGGGGGCCGCAGCGGCGGTGGGTCTGGTCCTGCCGGACCTCGCCGGCAAGCTCGACGGTCTGGCCGTGCGGGTGCCAACGATCAATGTCTCGTTGGTCGATCTCACCTTCATCGCGAACCGTGCCACGGATAAAAAGGAAATCACGGCCATCATGCACGAGGCGGCGGCGGGCGATCTCAAAGGCATTTTGATGGTGAACGAATTGCCCTTGGTGTCCATCGATTTCAACCACAATCCCTATTCGTCGATTTTTGAAGCCTCGGAAACGAAGGTGATCGGCGGCAGGCTGGTGAAGGTGATGGCCTGGTACGACAACGAATGGGGTTTCTCCAATCGCATGCTAGATACCGCCATCGCGTTGATGAACGCCAAAGGGTGATCGCATGTTGAGCATGGAAAGTCAGGCGTTGGCTGGCAAACGGGTGTTGATCCGCGAGGATTTCAATGTGCCGCTCAAGCACGGCGAAATCGCCGATGACACCCGACTGCGCGCCGGTCTGCCGACTTTGCAGCTGGCGTTGGCTGCCAAGGCCCGGGTCCTCGTGATGTCGCATCTCGGGCGGCCGCGGGAAGGTGTGTTCGATGCCGCGAGTTCGTTGGCGCCGGTCGCCGCCGCGCTCACCAGGCTGCTCGGTCAGCCCGTGCGGCTGGTCAGGGATTGGATCAATGGTGTGGAGTGCGCGCCCGGCGAGTGCGTGCTGCTGGAAAATGTGCGCTTTCAAAGCGGTGAAGAAAAAGACGATGACGGGCTCGCGCGCAAGATGGCGGCGCTGTGCGATATCTATGTGAATGATGCCTTTGCGACCGCGCACCGCGCCCAGGCTTCTACCCATGGCGTCGCCAAATTCGCGCAAGTGGCCTGCGCGGGCCCATTGATGAAGCGCGAGATCGACGCGCTCAAACAAGCGCTGCACGCGCCCAAACGACCGCTGGTCGCCGTGGTTGGCGGTTCCAAAGTCTCCACCAAGCTCGAATTGCTCGAGTCCCTGGTGAACAAGGTCGATCAGCTCATCGTGGGCGGTGGCATTGCCAACACCTTCATGAAGGCGGCAGGGCTGCCCATTGGCAAATCCCTGTGCGAAGACGACATGGTGGACACCGCCGCGCGAATCATCGCGCGCGCCAAGGCGCGCGGCGCAGCGGTACCGATTCCAAGCGATGTGGTGTGCGGCAAAGAATTTAAAGACACCACCTCGGCGGTCACCAAAGCCGCGACCACCGTGGCGGCGGATGACTTAATCATGGACGTCGGGCCGGTCACCGCGCAGCACTTCGCCGAGCTGCTGAAAGCGGCCGGCACTATTGTCTGGAACGGACCGCTGGGGGTGTTCGAGTTTGATCAATTCGGCGGCGGCACGCAGACTCTGGCGACAGCAATCGCCGCCTCTAACGCGTTTTCGATTGCCGGCGGCGGGGATACCCTGGCCGCGATCGCGAAGTACGGCATCACCGAGCAGGTGTCGTACATCTCAACTGCCGGCGGCGCGTTTCTCGAATATCTCGAAGGGAAGACCTTGCCGGCGGTCGCGATGCTGGAGACGCGGGCGCAGGGTTGAGGGCTGTGTGAAGTCTCGCATAGGTCGGATAAGCGTTAGCGTTATCCGACGATTGACGGCGGATAACGCGGCTGACGCCGCTCATCCGCCCTATAAATTTCCTGGACCTTCGACTACGCGTAATGATTGAATCCCCAGTGTCGCAACCAGCGACGGTCTTGGAGATCCCCTCATGTTCAGCGACCGCCTAGAGCCCCAGTGGCTTGACGCCTTCCAGCGCGTGTTCGAACTCTGCAAAGTCCAACCGGGTGACGCCGTCGCGCTGCTCACCGAAACGCAATCACGCCCCTTGAATGCGGAACTCGCGCGCCTCGCATTGGCGCGGCTGGGCATCGCTGCGTGTCAAATCACCGTGCCGACGCCGCGCCAAACCGCACCGGTGCCGATTCGCTCCACCGGTGCGAGCCAGGCCTTGCACGGACAGGCCGTTGCGCTGGCTGCCTTGCAGGCATCGCAAATGGTCGTTGATCTCACGCTGGAAGGCCTCCTTCACGCGCCGCAGTTGCCCGAAATTCTAAGCAGTGGTGCAAGAGTGCTGATGATCTCGAACGAGCATCCCGAAGCACTGGAACGCCTGGTGCCGCGCGCGGAGGACGAGGCCGTGGTGAAAACCGCGATCAAGGCTTGTAAGGTCGCGAGCACCATGCATGTCACCTCCGTGGCAGGCACGGATCTCACCATCGATTTGCGCGAGGCGCGCGTCGGCGGCGTGTGGGGCTGGTGTGAGAAGCCGGGCATGATCGCGCACTGGCCCGGCGGCATCGTGGTGAATTTCCCGCGCCCGCATAGTGTGAATGGACGGCTGGTGCTCGACGTGGGTGATGTGAATCTCACCTTCAAGCGCTACCACGAGTCACCGGTGAGTCTGACGATTGAAAATGACTTTGTGATTGCCATCGAAGGCCACGGCACCGACGCCGAATTGATGCGGCGATATTTTGCAGCCTGGGATGATCGCGCCGCGTATGGCGTGAGTCATGTGGGCTGGGGGTTGAATCCCCGCGCGCGCTACGAGGCGTTGACGATGTACGACCAGCGCGATTTCAACGGCACGGAGCTGCGCGCCTTCGCCGGCAATTTTCTCTATTCGACTGGCGCTAATGAATTCGCGCAGCGCTTCACCGAAGGTCATTTCGATCTCCCACTGCGCGGTTGCACGATTAGGTTGGACGACCAAGTCGTGGTGGACGCCGGGGTTTTGCGATGAAGCCAGACGCCCCCCTCTTTGATCCCAAGGCGTTCAGTCTCACCCCGCAGGAGATTGACCTCACCACGCGCACGCGCGAGCTGGCGGCAAGTGCCTTCGCACCGCGCGCCGCCACCTTCGATCGCGAAGCACGCTTTCCCACCGAGAACTATCTCGATTTACGCGCCGCCGGGCTGCTCGGGATCTGCGTGCCGCGCGCTTATGGCGGGTTGGGTGCCAGCTATCGCGCGTACTCGCTGAGTGCGGCGGAAATTGGCCGCTATTGTGGCGCCACTGCGCTCACCTTCAACATGCATGTGTGTTCCTGCTTATGGTCGGGTGATCTCGCGGATGGTCTCGACATGCCGCCCGAGATGCGCGCCACTCACGAACGCCGGCGGGCAGGTCACTACGCACGCATCATTCGCGACGGCAAAATTTATTCGCAGCCGTTCTCCGAAGGCGGCGCGATCGCCGCAGCGTCCGGCGCGGTGCCCTTCGCGACCACTGCCAAACGCACTGCTGGCGGATGGCTGGTCAATGGCAAGAAAATCTTCGCGTCGTTATCCGGGCATGCCGATTACTACGGCATCCTGTGTACGGAAACCACGGATGACGAAGCACTCAATCGCCGTAATTCCCTGTATCTCGCAGTGTCCGCGACTGCCCCTGGCGTGTCAGTGGTGGGCGCTTGGGATCCGCTCGGGATGCGCGGTACGGTGTCGCGCACCGCGCTGTTTAAAGAGGTGTTCGTCACGGAGGATGAAGCCATCATGCCGCCCGGGGTGTATCACCAGGCAGCCGGCCGCTGGCCGCATATGTTCCTTACTTTAACGCCCACGTACATTGGTCTCGCGCAGGCCGCGTATGACTTCACCGTGAAATATTTGCGGGGTGAATGGCCTGGGGTGACCGAGCAGCGGCGCGGCATGGCGGTCAAACAAGGCAATGTCGCGCGCATGCACATCATGCTCGAGCAAACCAAGGCGTTGTGGTTCCAGGTGATCAGCGAGGCCTGTATCGATCCCACCCGCGAACAACTGCAACGTGCGCTGGCCGCGCAGTACACCGTGATGGAGAACGCCAACGAACTCGCGCAACTCGCGATCCGCACCTGCGGTGGACAGTCAATGCTGCGTTCCTTGCCCATTGAACGCCTGTATCGCGACAGCCGCTGCGGGGCGCTGATGTTGCCCTGGACCGCCGATCTTTGTATCGAGCGCATTGGCCGTGAAGCGTTGTACCTACCCGGCGAGCGCGATGGTTGAGGGTTCCCGTCGCTGCGCTCCTCGCAACGACGGGTGGCGTAATGGATAGCCCCGTCAGCCAATGGATCGCGCAGCACGCGCGGGAATCGCCTGAACGCATCGCCGTACGCTTTGCACAAGAGACGCTGACCTACCGCGAATTCGCGGCCCTGATTGCCGACCTCGCAGATTTTTTGGCGCATGCGCTGGCGTTGCCACGCGGCACGCGGGTGGCCTATCTCGGCGCGAACACGCCGGAAGAACTCGCGCTGGTATTCGCCTGTGCGGCCACGGGCTGCGTGCTGGTGCCGCTCAATTGGCGCTTGGCGGCGGCAGAACTTGATGCGGTTCTCGCCGATTGCACGCCTTCGGTCCTGTTCGTGGAAGACTCCTGTACGACCTTGGCGCAGGCGCTGAGCTATAGGCTGCCAGCGAGCCATCGCTGCGGCATACGCAATCGCGATCTCCGGTGGCCGGAAGTTCCTACGTGCTCGGGGAGGTCACCTCCGCGTGAGGTGTCGCCGGACGCACCGCTGCTGCTCTGCTACACCTCAGGCACGACCGGGCGTGCCAAGGGCGCCGTGTTGAGCGCACACACGGTGGCCTGCAACGCGCTGAATTCCATTCACATGCATGAGATGACCGCGGCCGATCGAGTGCTGACCGTGTTACCGCTGTTCCATGTCGGTGGCCTGAACATTCAAACTCTGCCGGCCTTGAAAGTGGGCGCCGAAGTGATTCTGCTGCCGCGCTTCGAACCTACCGCAACGCTCGCCGCAATTATTGACTTGCGGCCCACCCTGACGGTGCAAGTGCCAGCCACTTTGCAGGCGCTCCAGGCATTACCGCGTTGGGCGCAAGCGGATCTTTCCAGCTTACGCGCGGTGACCACCGGCTCCACCGATGTGCCATTAAGCTTGATCGCGGCCTGGCACGCGCGTGGCGTGCCAGTGATTCAAGTGTATGGCGCGACTGAAACCGGACCGGTCGCGATTTATCAGCGAATTGAGGCGGCCTATACGACAGCAGGCGCGATCGGTCGCGCAGGCCTGCACACCGAGATCCGTCTCATGCGAGCCGACGGTGCAGTTTGTGTGACCGAGGAACCTGGCGAAGTCCAGGTGCGCGGCGCACACGTGATTACGCATTACTGGAATCACCTGAATCCGGCAGCTTTCGTCGCGGATTGGTTCCGCACCGGTGATGTCGCAAGCATGGATGCCGAAGGTGTTTATTGGTTCAAGGATCGCCTGAAGAACGTGATCATCTCGGGCGGCGAAAATATCTATCCGGCCGAACTCGAGCGGATCCTGCGTGACGTGCCAGGGGTGCAGGAAGTCGCCGTGACCGGGCGTACTGATCCGGTGTGGGGTGCCGTGCCGGTGGCCGTGATCGTGGCGCTGCCGCCGGGTCTCGATCTCGCGACCTTGCAGCAAGCCTTGGCCGGCCGCCTTGCACGCTACAAATGGCCGAAGGACATGGTGACTGTCACCGCGTTGCCGCGCACCGCGCTTGGCAAGGTGGATGTGGTGGCGTTGCGGGAGCTGGTGAAGCAGGAGTCTTGATAATCTTCATAGGTCGGATAAGCGCAGCGTAATCCGACATTACATCGCCAACAATGAGGTCGGATTACGCTGCGCTTATCCGACCTATGGGGACACCGACATCTCGCTTGCGCGGTGTGTCGCGACGTCGTCCGCCCCTTCCAACGCCTGCAATAATGCCTCGACCAAGGTGCCGCGACGGGTCACGGGCTGTCGCAGCGAGGCACTGAATTGCGAGCGATCGAGTGCGGATATTTCGCGCACCGTGCACAGCGGGATCAGGCGCGCGCCAGGGCTGGCCGCGCGCAGCGCCGCCGTTAAAGTGAGGCTGTCGCATTCCGGCCAGGCGTAATCGAACAACACCAGCGATGGCGCTTGCGTCGCGAGTGTCACGCGCGCGGCCGTCAGCGAATCCGCCGCCCACACCTTGAGGCCCAGCGTTTGCAACTCGACGATCAGTGACTCTCGCCGCGGGCCATACGCAGACAACACTAACGCGGTCCTCTCGGCCAAGGCACTCGGTGGCGTTTCCGTTACTTCAAGATCCGTCCCGCGCGGCACGGTAAACCAGAAGGTCGAGCCCTCGCCGGGTGTGCTGCTCACGCCGATTTCGCCACCCAGGGCCAGCGCGAGTTTTTGCGAGATGGTCAGGCCAAGTCCAGTGCCGCCGAAGCGGCGGGTGGTCGTGGTATCGGCCTGCGTGAATTTGTTGAAAATCGCCTGATGATTTTCGGCCGCAATCCCGATCCCGGTGTCCTGCACGGCAATTCGCAAGGCGCCTTCGGCAGTGATAGTCGCGGTCACGATGACCCCGCCCGAGGCCGTGAATTTGAGCGCATTGCCCAGCAAATTGGTGAGAATCTGCCGCATGGCGGTGGCATCGGATTCGATCACAGCGGGCGCCAGGGGGTCCCAGCGTAACGTGAGTTCCAAGTGCTTCTCGCAGGCCAGCGGCGCGAATAGCTCAATTACCTCGGCGCACAGCTCGCGCGGACCGATGATCAACCGCTCAAGCGAGCGGTCCCCCGCTTCGAGTTTTGAAAGATCCAGAATAGCGTTCAACAGGGCCAGCAGGGCTGCCCCTCGCTGCGCGACGGTTTCCGCGAGGCCGCGTTGATCGGGTGTCAGTGGCGTGGTCAGCAGGATTTCGGTGCAGCCGAGCACGCCGTTCAAGGGGGTGCGAATTTCATGGCTCATGGTCGCGAGAAAATCACTCTTCGCGCGGGTGGCGAGGTCCGCCGCATCGCGCGCCGCAATCAACGCCTGTTCGGCTGTTTTGCGCGCAGTGATATCTACCAGGGTGCCGGTGAATTTCACCGTTTTATCGGCCAGCAGGCGTGGTTGCGAGCGACCTTCCAGCCAGAGCACCCGTCCATCGTCGCGTTTGCAACGAAACTCATGCAACCAGATACAGGTCTCACGGGTGGCGCGATCAATTGACGCAAGCAACGCTGGTAGATCTTCAGCGACCACGTTGCTCAGCAAATTTTCGATTTTTTGGAATCCCGGGGTCGGGTCAAGACCAAAGAGTTCGTGGAGTAACGGACTGGTTGATTCGAAATAGCCCTGGCCATCGGGTGCTTGGATGAACTCAAAAATAATGCCCGGGGTATTGGCGATAATTTCTGTCATTTTGGCGTTGATCGCCTGGGTTATGCTCTGGAGGGCATGCTGTTCGGTCATATTCGTGAGTGAGCCGGCGACGCGTGTCGCACGCCCCTCGGCATTCCACAGTGCCTGACCGCGCGACATCACCCAACAATATTCGCCGTTCGCACGGCGCAACCGGAACTCGCAGTGATAAGGCGCGCGGTCGCGCAGGTGTCCCAGCGCGACCGCCTTGTACCCTGCGCGATCAGCGGGGTGGATCAGGGCATCGAACTCATCGACCAACTGAGGAATCGCGTCCGGTGGTAGATCAAGCAACTCGGCGAGGCGCGGCGAGAATGCTGCGTGCCCGCTGGCGAGATCGATATCCCAAATGACTTCGGCGGCGCCTCTGGTGGCTAAATCGAAGCGCTCAAGTTGTTGCTTCAGCGTTCGCAAGCTCGCCTGATGCGCCGCAATTGAAGTTGCTAAAGTTTTGGCCAGTACGCCAATTTCGCGGGCAATCACCCCTGAGGTCCTGATTGGCGCGAACGCGAACTCCGGAATGGCAGCGGCTCGGGTAAGCGCCTTGAGGGGCGTCACCACTATGCGCTGAAGCACCATAACCGCCAGGCAAAATGCCACCCCCAGGAGTGCGGCAATCCAGCTGAATTGGCGATCTACCATGGCATTCAAGGCGGCATCGGTGCCCACGTTATGAAATTCGGCGTGGGCTAAGACTTGATGCAGAACGTGATACACCGCGTAGGCAAAAACGGCCGCCAGAAGTAACAAGGGCCCCGCGATCAGTAAGAGCAAGGGCGTTAAGGTGGTCGCCGGACGTGTCACCTTAACCCGCTCCAGACCCGCCAAGCGGGGCCCGGCACGGATAACCGATAAGGCGCGCGACCCGCAGGGATAATTGGGAAAAATTGGGCGACATAACGCAAAGCCTGGAGAGGAAGCTCTAAATGCAATAGCGGGCCGCACACCGCAATGCTTGAACCTCTTAGAATGCAGCGCTGTGCCAGCGCGGTCCGCCACGGTTATGTGCCAGTTTCCCTGCCAGTTGAAATCACGAGGTATGCGATGACCAGGCGCGGCACGGAAATCGCGCGTCTCACCTGCCTGATCCTGGCCGGCGAGGCGATTTTCAGCCTGCCGTTTCATGTGCCGCGATTTTTCCGGCAGACCCTGCTCAGCGAATTCGCGCTGACCAACACGGCCCTCGGGGATATCTTCGCGATTTATGGCCTCACCGCGATGCTGGCCTATTTTCCCGGTGGCACCTTGGCCGATCGCTATTCCACACGCGCACTACTCGCAGTCTCGCTGTGGGCGACTGCCGCCGGCGGTCTTTATCTCGCGACTATCCCCAGTGTGCAGGGACTGTCGTTCCTGTATGGCTATTGGGGGATCACGACCATTCTGTTGTTCTGGGCAGCCCTGATTCGCGCCACCCGCGAGTGGGGCGGCGCGGTGGCCCAGGGCCGCGCCTTTGGCTTGCTCGATGGTGGGCGTGGCCTGGTGGCTGCCGTGCTGGCGAGTGTGGCGGTGGCCGTGTTGGCACACACAATGACTGGCACCGACAGCCACGCCGACCTCCGCGCCGTGATCTATTTCTACAGCGGCATTACTTTCGTCGCTGGGGTGTTGTGCTGGTGGCTCATTCCGCGCAGCGCGAGCAGCCCCGGCCGGGCGCATTTAAGTTCGGTGCGGGTGCGCTCGGTGCTCGTGCAACCCGTAGTTTGGTGGCAGGCGCTTATCGTGATCGCCGCCTATTGCGGCTACAAAGGTCTCGATTACTACACGCTCTTTGCGCAACAGGCACTCGGTTTGCGCGAGCTCGAAGCCGCGCAATGGATGACGGCCGCGGCCTACCTGCGCCCGCTCGCGGCGGTGGCCGCTGGCTTCTGCGCGGATCGCGTGGGTATCTCGCGCCTGGTGGGCGGGCTGTTCACGCTCGGCGCAGTCGCCTATCTGGCAGCAGGCGCGAGTAATGCGCTGCCGGAGGCGTGGATCGCCGGCAATCTGTTGCTGACGATCATCGCGGTGTATGCGCTACGTGGCGTGTACTTCGCACTGCTGGAGGAAACGCGCGTGGCGCCTGCCTTCACCGGTACCGCGGTCGGCCTGATCTCGGTGGTCGGCTACACCCCGGATGTTTTCTTCGCACCGCTCGCCGGGCGCCTGCTCGACGGTGCGCCTGGGCTCGCCGGCTTTCAGCAGGTGTTTCTGGTGTTGGCCGGGGTGTTCGCGGTCGGTGCGTGGGCGACGTTGCGTCTGCGTGGAGAGGAACGGTAGTTCATAGTTCATAGGTTGGATGAGCGCAGCGTAATCCGACACTGTGCCGTTACCATGATGTCGGATAACGCTGCGCTCATCCAACCTATGAAGATGACAGACCTTTAACTATTCGCCCCCCCCGGCACCGCCAATTGCCGCACCTCCGCCATACTCAAATGCCGCCACGCCCCTTTCGCGAGATCCCCTAACGCCAAATCCCCGATCGCAATGCGCAGCAAGCGCAACACCGGATGGCCGACAGCCTCCAACATTCGTCGCAGATGTCGGTTGCGACCTTCCAGTAGCGCAAATTCAAGCCAGGCGTTGCGCTCGCCTTGGCGCAGCAAATTCGCGCGCTGTACGCGTAACAACTCGCCATCGCGCGCGAGCACGCCTTCGTTCAGGCGCGCCATGGTCCCTGCTGGCGGAATTCCTTCCACTTGCACGTGATAGGTGCGCGGCACTTGATGGCGCGGGCTCAGTAACGCGGCAGACCATTCCGAATCATTGGTAAACAGCAGTACTCCTTCGCTCGCCTGATCGAGGCGACCGACAGGTGCTAACCACGGCAGTGTGCTGTCAGTGAAGCAGCGGTAGACGGTAGCGCGTCCGCGTTCATCCGCGGCGGTGGTGATCAGGCCACGCGGTTTGTTGAGCATCACATACACTGGCGCGACGTGCGCGAGCGGTGCCCCGTCCATTTCAATCAGGCTGTCGGTGCGCGTGGGGGCTTCAGGATCGCGCACGATCACGCCATTCAAACGCACCCTGCCAGCGCTGATTAATTCGGCCGCTGCGGCGCGCGAACAAATGCCGCGCTTGGACAAGGCACGCGCTAACCCGATGTGACGATCTTCGCGGGTTTTGGCGCGCAGGCTACGCACGGGTTAACCGCCGAACAGTTGACGGCCGATTCGATAGCCACCGATATAGGTTCCGAGTGACGCGCCAAGTCCACTCAACAGAAACACCAGCAGGGTGCGCGCCACGCGGTTCTGCCACCAGCCGCGCCAGTGTGCAGTCTCACGCCGCAGACGACTGAAATCGCCCACCGTCGGGCGTCGGATATAGGCCTCACTCAAGGCGGTAAACATCCCAATGCCAATCGCGGGATGCAGGGTGGTGAACGGGGCCCCCACCAAGGCGGTCACAATGGTGAATGGATGGGCCCCAGCGCACAGGGCACCGAGGGCGGAAAGTCCGCCGGTAAACACCACCCACTCGGCCACCATGCGCCAGCCGATCTCCGGATTGCGCGCAAAACCAAGCGCAATGCCACCTACGATGAAGATCGCGAGTAACCACGGCAGCGCGCGCCACATCCGCGAAGGCGGCGCTAAGGTCTCCAAGTTGATTAACGTGTCACGCGGATCTGCGATGCGCGCGGTCAACACATCACAGAGGCCGCCAAGATGCCCGGCGCCGACCACCGCCAAAATTCGCGCATGCCCGGAGGCTGCGAGTTGCTCCAGGCGGGCCGCCATGAATTGGTCGCGCTCGACTATCAACGGCGTGTAGATCTCATCTGCGGTGCGTGCGAACTCGGCAAAGGTCGCTTCCAACAGGTCGCGATCTTTCAGGCGCTCGATCTCTTCTTCAGCGATGACCTCGGTGGTGAGCGCGCTCGCCAGCAAACCACTGAACAGAAACGTCCGCCGCCACCACGGCACCTTGCGATAGATGCGTCGCAAGGTGATGCCGATATCCCGATCAATCGTCGCCAGCGGCAGCTTACGCTCACGTGCGCCGTCGATAGCGGCGCGCATTTCCGCGCCGGGTTCAATGCCGAATTGATGCCCTAAGCGTTGCTGAAACGCACCCAGCGCCAACATGGCCGCGATTAAGGTCGCCTTGCCTTCACGAATTACTTTCACCAGGTCCATTTTCGCCAATGCCTCGGGATCGCTCAGCGCGCTGGCCCGACTGGCGCATAACTCGACCGCGATGCAGTCGTAATCGCCGCACGCAATTTCGCGCGTCACGGCATCGCGGCTCGCGCGCGACACATGGGCAGTGCCGAGCAGGCGGATGGAACTGGTGCCGATTTGAACTTCACGAAAGGGCGGCGCTGCAATCTCGTCAGCGCGGAGCATGGGGGGCAAATTGTTAAGCATGGTCGAAGTTTAACGGAGTGCGCGCAATTCAGCCGAGATTAAGTGCGCTGGCGTTAGGGTGTGGCTTGCCCCATTCTCGCTGACCGGCGCATGATTGCGCTGGGCCCCTAAGTGTTGAGGATGACGCTATGTTGAATCGCCAGATTTTACCGGGACTGTTCCTCCTTCTTACGACGTTGAGCGCACTGGCCGACCAGCGCAGTTTCGGTTCAATGCGCTCGCGCGACTATGATGATCGTGGGGGTTACTATCCGCCGCGCCATCAGCAGCCGGTGTTACCGACGCGCCCGTTCTTCGTGCAGCCCTATCCCCGGCGGCAAGGCGAACGTGATGATCATCATGCTTATCGACACGGTTATCAGGACGGCTATGACGACCGCGCTTCGCGGCGCGACTCCCGTGGCGGCCGGCATCGCGACCGGCGCGATGACCACCACGATTCCTATGGCCGGGATGGTGGTTATGGACGTAATCAGTCGTACCAGCACCCTAATGACTACGCGCAGCCGAATTATTACGGGCCCCGACCCGGCGTTTCGATTTACTACGACAACCGGTAAGGGTGAGTTGTGACTTCAAGGTTGACCGCATTCATAGGTCGGATAAGCGCAGCGTAATCCGACATCATCATCGACGGCGAAACGTCGGATTACGCTGCGCTTATCCGACCTATGAACTTCGCGAGGAATAACTACCGTTGGCAGCGCGCGCAGAAATAACTCATGCGCTGGCCGATTACCCGCTGCCGGATTTCGCCTGCGCCGCACTGCAGGCACGGCTCGCCGGCGCGGCCATACACCTTAAGCTCATTGCGGAAATAGCCGGGTTTGCCGTCATCGTGAGTGAAATCGCGGAGCGTGGTGCCGCCGAAGCGAATCGCCTCTTCGAGCACCGCGCGCACCACGTCCACTAAATCGCCGTAGCGCGCCTGACTCACCCGGCGGGCGGGGCGTGACGGATGGATGTGGGCCCGATGCAGGGCTTCACTCGCGTAGATGTTACCCACCCCGACTACCACCGCACCATCCATTAGAAAATTCTTGACCGCGCCGGACCGCGTATGCGCGAGCGCACCGAGATACTCCGCCGAGAAGCGGCTGTCCCACGGCTCTGGGCCTAGTGCGGCGAGCAGCGGATGCAGTAGCGGATTTTCCGTTGTCCACAGCATCAAGCCGAAGCGACGGGGATCGCGCAGGCGCAGACAAATCTCGTGATCGAATTCCACATCCACATGATCGTGCTTCTGCGCTTGTGTGCCGGCCTTGAGAATGCGCAAACTGCCAGACATGCCAAGGTGCACGAGCAAGGTACCGCGCGGAAATTCGAAAAGCAGATACTTCGCGCGACGGCGAACGGCTGTGAGGCGTTGACCGCGCAGACAGGCTGCGAGATCCGCCGGTACAGGCTGGCGCAGACGTGCCTCCCGCACCTTGACCGCACTTACCACGCGGCCCTCGACATGCGGCGCGACACCGCGCCGGGTCGTCTCAACTTCCGGTAGTTCAGGCACGGCGGCGACGCCAGCCCAGCCACACGCCGTTGGCGAAGAAGGCCAGCGGCAGAATGAACAGGAACCCAAAACCAATCACAGCCTGTTGCCAACGCGCGAGCTCAAGCCGCACATCCGGCGCGATCCGCGATTCAATGCGGAGCAAACCCTCGTTAGCCGTCAGCCAATCAACCATCCGCGTGCCGAGATCCTGATTGCCACCATTGCCGAGATACGTGTTCGACAAAAAATCGCCGTCACCCACCACCACCAGGCGTTGTTCACGGCCGGCCTGCCGGCGCGTCAACGTGATCGCTAAGGCTAAGGGACCTGCGTAGTCCTGGCCTGCGGCATACCCGACATGCCCCGCCATCGCACCAGTTTCGCCCCACGCCTTTGCACCCGTCTCAAGCAAATTGTTTGCCTCCCACCCGGTGGGAGCGTGAGTTACCAAAGGCACTGCAAACGGAAACAGACTCGTCGCGTGGAAATCTGCCGTGACAGCATGCGCCGGGTATTGGGTGAGGACGGTGATCGCGGGGTTCTCAACGCCGAGCGCCTGGGCAATGGGATCGACCACCGTCGCTGGTAACCGCACGACCCCGAGGCTGCGCCCGAGGGCGTCGAACGCTGCCGGCGTATCGGGTTCAAGCAACCAGAGGAGCGCTCCGCCGCGCGCCACATAATCTGTGATCAGGCGGACTTCGCCCGGCAGATACGCCAGCTGGGGACTCGCCATCACGAGCAGCGCGGTGTTATCCGGCACGGCCACCTGTTCAGCAAGATTCAATTCCTGCACGCGATAACCACGGCCCTTCAATACCTCGGCCCAGTCGCGCACATCAAAATTGGCGAGGCCCGTGGGCCTGCGCTCACCGTGACCGGTCACAAACGCAATCCATTGCGTGTCCTGGCGTACCAAGCGCAGCAGGGCCTGCGTAAAGGCTTCTTCGGTGTAGCGCTTGAGATGTTCATCACGCGCGCCAGCATGGATGACGAGTTCGCCATCGTTGATAGTCTGCGCACGCAGCACGTCGGCGACGCTTGCGGGATCAGTGAAATTCAATTTCAAGGCGGGACGATAACGTTGGTAACGTGCGACCAGTTCGGTGATCGCCGTACGCGCTTGATGATGCGCCGGGACATAGGCCGTGATGCTCAATGGCGCCTTGATGGCCTGCAGGGCCTGGATACTCGCCTTCGCCAGCGAATGGCGAGCATTAGCACTCAGATCAATACTGGTGTGGTGGTGCGCGGTCCACCACCCGAGCGCACCGGCGACCAGGACGATAAGCAGTGCCAATAAAAAATGCAGCGCTCTAGAACGCACGCCGTTCCCCGGCCAAGGTCCACACTGTGAGCGCGAGCGCACTGCCAGTAAGCAGCACGAAATAGGCGATATCGAAGGTGTCCACGAGGCCGCGCGTTAAATTTTGAAAATGCGTCAGCAGCGACCATTGCGTGAGCAGGCCCGGATCTTTTTCCAATTGACTCGCCCAATCGATGAGCCACAGACTGAGCAAGGTCGCAAAGGTCGCAATTGCCGCGATCGCGGGTTGCGCGGTCAGCGCTGAATACCACAAGCCGAGCGCAGTGCCGGCCATCATTAACAACAATAATCCCAGCAGACCGCTGGCGTAGGTGCCGAGATCAAGGGCAGTCCCCCACAGCAGGGTAAGCGGCATCAGCGCATTCAAGCCCCAAATCAGTCCCAGCAAGCTCATCACGCCGAGGAACTTGCCTAGCACCAGCGCGTGCAACGTGATCGGCGCGCTGTACCACAGCGCCAAGGTGCCCGCGCGTCGTTCGCCGCTGAAGGTTTGCATAGTGAGGACGGGGATAAGGAACAACAACAGAAAGCCGGTGATGTGGAAGGTCGGCACGATCACCAACTGCGCCACGCCGGGCGGCTCGGCGAGGCTGCGAATTTTCGGCAGGTACTGTAGAAAAATATCGATCTGCGCGAGGAATTGGTACGCAATTAAAAACTGCACGGCGGCGAGCACGCACCACGCGAAGGGCGAACGGAACAGCGCCAACATTTCGCGCTTGAGGACCACGCAAATCATCAAGCGACACCTGCGGCACGGTATTCGCGCGTGAGGTCGAGAAAGGTCCGCTCGAGCATGGAGCCACCAGGACTGAGTTCAGACAAGCCCCAGGCATGGGCGACCGCGGCAGCCACCACGCGCTCTGTAGCCGCGGGCTCGGCGGGCGTTTCGAATTCGAAGTGGCCGCTGGCGACTTCGCGGACGTTGGGGGTTTCCAGGATGTTTTGCAATGTCGCCAACGGCGGCGGCCGGCGCAGACGCAGCACCATGTGCTGTCGCTGGTCAGCGATTGGTTGGTCATACACCAGGCGACCCTGGTGCAGGATCACTACTCGCGAGCAAAGATTCTCGGCTTCGGTCAACAAGTGCGTGGAGAGCAGAATCGCATGTTCTGCACTGAGTGCGCGGATCAAGTCCCGCACTTCCTGAATCTGCGCGGGATCCAGACCCACGGTGGGTTCGTCCAGAATGAGCACCGCCGGTTCGTGCACAATCGCCTGGGCGATACCTACCCGTTGCTGAAACCCCTTGGATAGATTGCGGATCAGTCGCGCGCCCACCGCGCCCAGGTTACAGCGTGCCTTGGCGCGCTCAACCAGGGCCGCGACCGCGCTCCGCGGCACCTCGTGGAGTTGCGCACAAAAGGCCAAAAATTCGTCCACCGTCGCATCCTTGAACAAAGGCGGAATTTCGGGCAGATAACCGAGGTGGCGTTTGGCCGCGAGCGGCGCCCGCGCCAAATCGTGGCCATTGAGTGCAATTTGCCCGGTATGCGGGGCCAACACCCCGGCCAGCATTTGCAGGGTGGTGGATTTGCCGGCCCCGTTCAGGCCCAGCAGGCCGAGTACTTCGCCGCGGTGCAGCGTTAGCGAAATCTCAGCCACCGCCACCCGCCGGCCGAAACGGCGCGACAGGCCAAGCGCACAGAGGAGGGGGGGCGACGACATCAAGCCTCATTATTTTCTGTGGGTGAGCATAAGTCCATGCCGCTGCCGCTATAGAGATGGCGCTGGTGTCGAAGTGCGTTCGCGAGGTTTGCCGGGCGAACTTGCTAACGATTTAAAGGTCATGAGTTTATCGCCGGGAAGCATGGCAAAATGCCACCCGCCTGGACAGTCAACTACGAGACGGTGCAATGATGCTTACTGGATATTTGGATCTACCCTGGTGGGGTTACATTCTGGTAACTCTCGCGTTCACCCACATCACGATTGCGGGAGTCACGATCTACCTGCATCGCAATCAAGCGCATCGCGCACTCGATCTGCATCCCGCTGTGGCGTTCTTCTTCCGGACTTGGCTATGGCTGACGACCGGCATGACGACCAAGAACTGGACGGCGGTGCACCGCAAGCACCACGCTTTCGTCGAAACTGCGCAGGATCCGCACAGCCCACAAGTGTTTGGTATCAACAAAGTGCTGTGGCAGGGCGCAGAGCTTTATCGGATTGAGGCCAGAAAAGAAGAAACCCGCGCCAAGTATGGCCATGGCACCCCCGACGACTGGTGGGAACGGCATGTGTTTGGTCGTGATCGCATTGGGGTTAGCGTGATGTTGCTGAGCAATCTCGCGCTATTCGGTCCCATCGGGCTTTCGATCTGGGCGCTACAGATGGCGTGGATTCCGTTTTTCGCGGCAGGCGTTATCAATGGCACTGGGCATTGGCGCGGGTACCGCAATTTCGAAACGGCGGATACCTCAACCAATATCACGCCGTGGGGGATCCTGATCGGGGGCGAAGAGCTGCACAACAATCATCATGCATTTGCCAGTTCAGCCCGCTTCGCCAGCAAGCCATGGGAATTCGATCTTGGCTGGTGTTACATCCAAATCCTCAGCGCGTGCAAGCTCGCCAGGGTCAAGAAGCTCGCGCCACGCTTGAGCGCGGACCGCGCCGAACCCCGGCTGGATGTGGAAACCCTGCGCGCGATGGTGATCAGTCAATGGCACGTGATGGCCGACTATGCGCAGCGCGTGGTGCATCGCGTGCATCGCGACGAAGTGCGGCAGGCCGCGCGTGAGGTGAAAGGAACCCTCAAACCGATCAAGCGCCTAATCAGTCGCTCGCCGCTTTTTCTCCTTGAACAGGATCGTGCATTGCTGAACGATGGGCTGGCGCACAGTCGCGCGCTCACCGTGGTCTATCAGTTTCAGCAACAATTGAGCGCGTTGTTCAGCGAACGCTCGGCGAGCCAGGAGCGTCTGCTCGATCAGTTGCAGGTGTGGTGTCGCGAAGCGGAGGCGACCGGAATCGCGGCGCTCGCGGAATTTGTCCAGCACATCCGCGGCTACGCCTTGCGCACGGCGTAACACGGCATAAAAAAACCCGCCAATGGCGGGTTCTGGGTGGTCTCGGCAGTAACGCTGCGCGTTATTTGATCTTGCTCTCGGTGTACGCCACATGTTTGCGCACCACTGGATCGAATTTCTTGCGTTCCAGTTTTTCGGGGATGTTCCGCTTGTTCTTGGTCGTGGTGTAGAAATGACCGGTGCCGGCACTGGACACGAGTTTGATTTTTTCTTGCATGACTTATCTCACACGCGCTCGCCGCGAGCGCGGATTTCTTTCAGAACTTTATCGATCCCCACTTTGTCGATGATGCGCAGCCCATGCGAACTGATCCGCAGGCTGACCCAACGCTGTTCGCTTTCCACCCATAGCCGGCGGTGGTGCAGGTTGGGCAGGTAGCGGCGGCGCGTTTTGTTATTGGCATGCGACACATTATTGCCGCTCATAGGGCCTTTGCCTGTGACTTGACAGATTCGGGACATTTTCTAATCGCCTGGTTTGATTCTAGCGGGGCGCGGGATTCTAGCCTGAATCATTCCTCAAAGACTAGCGCAACAACAAAGGCCGCCTTTATTACGACATCGGGACCTGCCTTGAATAACACTTAACTTAAAGGCAAAAGTATTGGTTTAAGCGTCGTTAGGAAGACACGCCAGGCCAAACTGGCATTTCGGTAGGAGCGGCTTTAGCCGCGAACAGCCCTGAATCGTCCCTCGCGGCTGAAGCCGCTCCTACGGTCATAAGATCGAAGCGCGAGTGGCTTAGTCTTGTCATGTGCCTTAATTCAGTGCCATTCGGGCCTGACTTCGTTTTTAAGGAATCCAGCCGCGTTCCGCGAACGAGGTGATCTCCACGTCGCCAATCACCAGGTGGTCAAGCACCCGAATTTCGACGAGATTCAAGGCTTCACTCAACCGGCGCGTGAGCAGGCGATCAGCGTGGCTCGGCTCCGCCACCCCCGAGGGGTGATTGTGGGCGAGGATCACGGCGCCCGCATTGAGACTCAGCGCACGCCGGACCACCTCGCGCGGATGCACGGTCGCGGCATCGAGAGTCCCTTGAAAAAGGACCTCGAAGGCAATCACTTGATGCCGCGTGTCGAGAAACAAGCAGGCGAAGACTTCGCGTTGCAGGGATTTGAACTGGGCCGCCAGAAACAGGCGTGCGGCCCCCGGATCGGTCAGTGGACCAACCCGTTCCAAGGCGCTTCGCAGATAACGGCGACTGAGTTCGAGGCCGGCTTGCAGCAGCGCGTAACGCGCGGGGCCCAGGCCCGGGAGCTTCTGAAATTCGTGGCACGGCAATTCCAATAAATGCCGCAGGCCCCCTGTCGCGCTTAGAATCTTGCGCGCCAGCGCCACTGCATCTAAACGGGCCATGCCGGTGCCGAGCACGGTGGCGATCAATTCGGCATCAGAGAGGGCGGCAGGTCCCGCCGCCAAGAGTCTTTCGCGCGGCCGCTCAGGCCGCGGCCAATCTTTAATTCCCATATAAACATCCTTGTTTAAGGGGGGTATTTGACGGTTGTTCCAGAGTGTTGGGATCCGCGCGCTTGAGTTAGACTTCCAACCAACTCTCAGTGGTTTCGCGAGCGCCAATAATTTGAGCGGATTATTCCAGCACCAAGTCTGTCTCATTGTGACAGGCGGCATCGCAGCGTACAAAGCGCCTGAGATAGTGCGGCGACTGCGGGACGCCGGCGCCCTCGTCCGGGTGGTAATGACCCGCGCAGCGCAGGAGTTCGTGCGGCCGTTGACCTTCCAGGCGGTTTCCGGCCACACGGTGCACACCGACCTGCTCGATCCGGCTGCCGAGGCCGCCATGGGGCATATCGAACTCGCCCGTTGGGCTGAACTCGTGATTGTGGCACCAGCGTCGGCGGACTTTATCGCCCGCTTGGCGGCGGGCATGGCGGACGATCTAGCGACCACACTGTGTCTGGCCACCCAGGCACCGCTGCTGATCGCCCCGGCGATGAATCGCGTGATGTGGGAACACCCGGCCACCCAGCACAACCTCAAGACCCTGAGCGCACGTGGCGTGCAACGGGTAGGTCCCAATGAGGGCGCACAGGCCTGTGGCGAAACCGGGCCCGGCCGGATGGCCGAGCCCGCGCAAATTCTCCTTACCGCAGAAGCGGGCGGGCGCAGCGGCGAACTGGCAGGTTTACGCGTGTTGATCACAGCCGGACCTACCCAAGAGGCGATCGACCCCGTGCGCTTCATCACGAATCGCAGTTCCGGGAAAATGGGCTATGCGGTGGCGCGTGCCGCGCGGGCAGCGGGCGCCACAGTGACATTAGTTTCCGGCCCGACTGCGTTGCCGGCACCAGGCGGGATCGCTACCACCAACGTCACCACGGCGGCTGACATGTTTCAAGCGGTCATGGCCACCGTCGCCGACTGCGATATCTTCATCGGCACTGCGGCGGTGGCGGATTACGCAGTCACCGCGCCGGCCGCCCACAAGGTTAAGAAACAGGGCGCCGCACTCACCCTTTCCTTGCATCCGACTCAAGATATACTTGCCGCCGTCGCGGCACGGCCAAGGCCCCCCTTCACGGTGGGTTTCGCGGCAGAAACAGAAAAACTCATCGAACACGCGCGCGCCAAATTGACGCGCAAAGCGTTGCACATGGTCGCGGCGAATCTGGTCGGACAGCCCGGAACGGGATTTGAGGCCGACGACAATTCGCTGCACATCGTATGGCAAGGGGGGGAGAGACAACTTGGGCGTGCTTCCAAGGACGCGCTGGCGCGCAGCCTGATCGCGTTGATTGCAGAACGATATCGTGTTGCCTCAGCTGTCCAGGCTTAAATCCGCCCTCGCGGAATTGCCGCCGCCCGCGCGTTACACCGCCGTTGCCGCGGTGTTGGTGGTGCTTCTCACCTGGGGCGGTAGTGCGCTCTATAAAAATTTCCAGCAGCGCGCCGCTGCCGAGCAACTGGCGGCGGTGGAGATTGCAGCCTCCACACTCGCCACCCAGGCCGGCGTATTGCTGCAACCCGAGATCAAGGCCCTGGACACGCTCGCCCAGGAACCACGGGTGATTGCCGCATTGGCGAGCGCCAGCGATGAAGCCCGTCTTGGTTTGGCGGCCCAGTTGCAACTGCAAATCCCGGGTGCCCTGCGCCTGCGTCTGATTCCGCGCGGCATGACCCAGACCGATCCGAACGCGGTGCCGCCGCTGACCTACTCCTCGTTGGATTTATTGCAGAAGGCCGAACAATCCGCGCTGCCGCCAGGGGCCGAACTGCATTTAGCCGGCACCCCGAATGAACACGTGGCGCTCGTCCGTCGCGCCCCGCCAGACGGCGAGGCCGTCGGTTTTCTACACCTGAGCGTGGATTCCAAACCGCTGCGTGCGGCCTTGAGTTCCCTGCTCGCGAGCAATAGTCACTATCATTCTGAAATTCGCCAGCCGGTGCCCGGAGCGGCGCCGATTGTCATCGCGCAAACCGGTCAGTCGGCCACCGACGATGCCGAAATTATGACCAAGCTCATCACCGGCAGTGTCTGGCTCTTAGGGCTGCGCACACCCCAGATTCGCGCGAGTATCGATATGAATCCATTGTTTCTGCTGCCCGTCGGCCTGGTCTTACTCGGTGGTTTGGCGGTGCGGCGCTGGCGCGCGCGCGTCGCGCCGGTGGCCAGTACCACCACAGTTTTTCAGGGGGCGATAGACGCTATCTTATCCGGCGCACATCCCGGGCTCGCTCAATTATTGCCGGGCGCCGCGGGCGGGACGGTTGCACGCGCCGCACCCATTGCCCCACCGCCACGCACGATGAGTGCGGATGACACCATGATGATGGAGTCCCCCGCGCTTCAGATCGCGCCGCCAAAAGTCGTTAACGGTCCACCGCAGAGCGAAGCGGTGACGGCGATTTCACCTTCGATTTTCCGCAGTTATGACATTCGCGGCATTGTCGGCGAGACCCTGACCCCAGAGGCGGTCTATCAGATTGGACGTGCCTTCGGCGCCGAAGCTGCTGCGCGCAAACAGCAAACGGTAATTGTCGCGCGCGATGGGCGCGTCTCAAGCGTTGCGTTGCGCGGTGCGCTGGTCGAGGGGCTGCGCGATGCGGGACGTGACGTGCTGGACATTGGCCTGACACCAACGCCAGTGCTGTATTTCGCGACGCACTATCTCGATACGCGCACCGGCGTCATGATCACCGGCAGCCATAATCCCGCGCAGTACAACGGGCTGAAGATGGTGCTCGATGGCGAGACCTTGTCAGGCGCTGCAATTCAGGCGATTCGCCAGCGGATTGAGGATCAGGACTTCACCACTGGCACCGGCAACCTGCAAGAAATCGAAATCGTCCCCGACTATATCCGGCGCATCAGTGAGGACATCCCGGTCTCGCTCGGGGATGCGCTCAAAGTCGTGGTGGACTGTGGCAATGGCGTGCCCGGGATCGTGGCACCGCATATTCTGCGCGCGATCGGTCACGACGTGATCGAACTGTACTGTGAGGTCGACGGCGAGTTTCCCAATCACCACCCGGATCCCAGTCAGCCAGAGAATCTCGAAGATTTAATTGCGATTGTGCGGCATGAACAGGCCGATCTTGGTCTCGCCTTTGATGGTGATGGTGACAGGCTTGGGGTGGTTGATCGAGAAGGCAATATTCTGTGGCCTGATCGCCAGCTCATGTTGTTTGCGCAGGATGTGTTGAGCCGCAATCCCGGCGCCAAGATCATTTATGACGTGAAATGTTCGCGCCTGCTGGCGGAAGTGATTCGGGCGGCTGGCGGTGAGCCGATCATGAGCCAGTCTGGACATTCGCTAATCAAACAAAAGATGCAGGAGACCGGCGCCTTACTGGCAGGCGAAATGAGTGGCCACATCTTTTTCAAAGAGCGCTGGTATGGCTTCGACGATGCCTTATATTCTGCGGCGCGTTTGCTGGAGATCCTGGTTAACGCCAACGAACCTCCCGAAAAGGTGTTTGCGCGGCTGCCACAGGCGATCGCGACGCCGGAGCTCCGCCTTGATATGCCGGAAGAGCGCCACGCGAGTTTCATGCGGGAAGTTCGGGCAGCGCTCGATTTTCCGGACGGCGAATTGATTGAGATCGATGGCATCCGCGTCGATTTCGCCCACAGTTGGGGCTTGGTACGGCCTTCCAACACCACGCCCTGTCTGGTGTTGCGCTTCGAGGGCGACGATCAAGCAGCATTAGAGGAAGTCAAAGAACGCTTCCGCACCCTGCTGATTGGCATTGATCCGAATTTGGAACTGCCATTCTGAGCACCGCGATGGCGCTTGATTCCTCCCAGGCTTTGAATATTGCGCACGTGCTGACTGAGGCGCTGCCGTATATCCAGCGCTATCAGGGCAAGTGCATCGTCATCAAGTACGGCGGCAACGCCATGGTGGACGACGCCCTCAAGCGCAGTTTCGCGCGCGACATGGTGTTGATGAAGTTGGTTGGCATCCATCCGATCGTGGTACATGGCGGGGGGCCGCAAATCGGCGCACTGCTCCAGCGGCTGGGCAAAGAGAGCCACTTCGTCGATGGCATGCGCGTGACCGACACGGAAACCATGGAAGTGGTGGAAATGGTGCTCGGTGGCTTGGTGAATAAGGAGATTGTGAGCCTGATCAACGCCCATGGTGGCCGTGCGATTGGCTTGACCGGCAAGGACGGTTCCTTAATTCGTGCGCACAAGCTCGTCCGCGCGCGCCGTGAGGCACTCGAGGCGCCGGAAATTGTCGACCTTGGACAGGTGGGCGAAGTGACGGAGATCAACAAGTCCGTGCTCGACTATCTCACCAAGGGGGAGTTCATTCCGGTGATAGCACCTATTGGTGTCGGCACGGACGGCGAGTCCTACAACATCAATGCCGATCTGGTCGCCGGCAAAGTTGCCGAAGTCATGCAGGCCGAAAAGCTCATTATGCTGACCAATATCGTCGGTCTGTTGGATAAGCAAGGGCAGCTACTGACGGGCTTGAGCGCGGCGGAGGTCGAGACGCTGATGGCGGATGGCACGATCAGTGGTGGGATGCTGCCCAAGATGGATTCGATCATCGAGGCCGTCAACGCGGGGGTGCGGCGTGCACACATTATCGATGGCCGCATCGAACACGCAGTGTTGTTGGAACTATTTACAGATTCCGGTATCGGCACCCTGATCGAACACCGGTGAGAAGCGGGCGGCGGCAACAAATACTTGAAGTGATCGCCCGCGAGCTTGAGACCAAGCCGGGGGCCAAGCTCACCACGGCCGCCTTGGCGGCTGCGGTCGGGGTGTCGGAATCGGCGCTCTATCGGCACTTTCCCAGCAAAGCCAAAATGTTTGACGCACTGATCGAGTTCGCGGAAGACGCGGTGTTCGGTCTCATCACTCGAATTTTGCAGGAGCAAGCCGATCCCGTGCAGCGTTGCGCACAAATTGGTTCGGTGATGCTGCAATTCGCCGAGAAAAATCCGGGCATCGCGCGAATTCTGATCGGCGATATCCTGCTCGGCGAGAATGAGCGCCTGCGGGCGCGCGTGCTGCAGTTTTTCGAACGTCTCGAAACTCAGATCCGGCAGGTTTTGCGCGAAGCCACCTTAGCGCCGGGACCTCAACCCGACCGCGCGCTGATTTTGAGCGCGGCGAATCTGCTCTGCGCGTTGCTCATTGGCCGTATCAGTCAGTTTGTGCGCAGCGGGTTTCGACAGCCGCCGACGCAACACTGGGCGGAGCAATGGGGCATGCTGGCGCGCGCGTTGTTTGTGGCGTGAGGGTGATTTGCGAGGTGAACGCGCGTGCGTCATCGCGGCTAAAGCCGCTCCTACAGGCTACCGCCGATTTGCCGTTGTAGGAGCGGCTTTAGCCGCGATTCGACCTCTACCCCTTACCGACGCGCACTGCGCAGCTCACGGAAGCGCGCGATGTCGAGGTCGAATTTTTTGTGCAGGTTCGCCTGGTCGGCCAATTTCGACTCGATGAAGTCGTTTTGTTCGGCGATTTGCCCCTGTAAGCGTGCAATGTCCTTCAACAGGCCTGGCGGCACCTTCTGGGTACGCTTTTCAAAGTCGGCAGCCCTGGAAATCAGTTGATCGAGCGATTTCTGTACTTTTTCAATCTGGCTTTTGGTGAGCTTTATCTGAGAATCGAGATTGGCGAGCTGCCCGTCGCGCGCCAGAATTAAGTCATCTTCGCTACCGAAGGTATCGAGGAGCACCTTGTCGGCCGCCGCCTGTCTGCGGGTAATGGCCTCGGCCTCGAACTTTTTACGCGCGGAAATCTCTTGTTCGGCGCGTTCACGCGCAATTTCTTCGCGAGTCCTGGACCGGCCCTGCTTCTTGATCGTCATCCCATTCACGCTCTTGACGTCGTGACCTTGCTGCGCGTACTCCGGTGGCACTGCATTGCCACATTCGCGAACCTTGTCCTTGTTGGTCCAGCATTTAATCGCCGCCTCGGCGGGGACAGTCAGTCCACCCACAGCAGCCAGCAGCACCACCACGCGCACTGCACTACCCCAGGACCCTCTCGCGCTCGCGACACGAATTCCACGCATAAAATTCCACCCTGCTAATCGCCAAGTGACTTGGCGGAAAAAGTATAACCCTCACCTGCAAACCCGCGCTGAACTGAGGCTCTTCCCCTCACAGCCCGCTAGCGCCCTGCACCATACCGTGCACGGTAATCGTTAATTTCTGAAATTTCTTTAGCGCGATCGCCGCGCGCGCCTAAAAATTCCACGACATGATCCAGGGTGACAATGCTGATGACGGGGATTCCGTGCCGTACTTGTACTTCCTGCGCCGCCGACAGCTCGCCCTGGCCGCGCTCCTGGCGGTCGAGCGATATCACGACGCCCACCGGCTGGGCATTGGCACCGGCGATAATCGCCACTGATTCATTGACCGAGGTGCCGGCCGAGATCACGTCATCCACAATCATGACCCTTCCGCAGAGCGCCGCGCCGAGTGTGGCGCCACCCTCGCCATGGTCTTTGGCTTCCTTGCGATTGAAACAAAAGGGTACGTCCCGCGCGTGATGTTCGGCCAGTGCGATCGCGACTGCGGCGCCGAGCGGGATGCCCTTATAGGCGGGGCCGAAAATCATGTCGAAGGCCGGTGCGCTGGCGACCAGCGCCGCCGCATAGTATTCGCCCAGGCGCGCCAGCGCGCGGCCGCTGTCGAACACCCCTGTATTGAAGAAATACGGGCTCCGGCGGCCGGATTTCAACGTGAAACTGCCGAGCTTCAGCGCCTCGCGCGCCAGCGCGAATTCAATAAATTCTCGTTGATATGTCTGCACGGATTGCTCCGGTGTTTGGCGTAATTGTAGGGCGGGTTAGCGGCAGCGTAACCCGCCGTGCCTGCCGAAATGGCGGATAACGCTGCGCTCATCCGCCCTATAAATCGCTGCTAGGACGACCCGCCTGGTTGTTTATAGGTCGGATAAACGCAGCGTTATCCGACGGCGTGACACACATGCGTTCCCGCCATGCCCCCTACCTGCGCCGACACCGATACAACGCGACTTCGGCCAGCAGATTAGGTAACCAGCGCATGCCGAAGGCCGCGTGATGGTGGGTATCGACGGCGCGCCGTTCGAGGATTTCTATGTCTTCGGCATGGCATAGGGCCTCGAAATCCCGAATCGTGCACATGTGAATATTGGGTGTGTTGTACCAGGTGTGCGGCAGATGTTCGGTCACGGGCATACGCCCGCGCACGATCTGCAGGCGGCATTTCCAGTGACCGAAATTCGGAAAGGTCACGATGCCTTCGCGGCCCACGCGCAACATCTCGCGCAATAAGTGATGAGGATAACGCATGGCCTGCAAGGTTTCGGTCATCACCACATAATCGAATGAGTGATCGTCAAAATCTGACAAACCGCGATCGAGATCCGATTGGATCACATTCACCCCAGCGGCCAGGCACTTGATGATGTTGTCTGGATCAATTTCGATGCCGTAGCCGGTGACGCCGCGTTCACGCTGCAAAAAATCCAGCAAAGCCCCATCGCCGCAGCCAAGGTCGAGCACGCGGCTGCCGGCGGCGATCCATTCTGCGATCGATAATTGATCTTCGCGCATGGCACTCATGCCGCCGTGCCACCGCAGGTGATGCGCTGGAAATAGGTGCGCAGCGCTGCGTGATAGAGCGGAATATCGAGCAGGAAGGAATCGTGGCCGAGCTCGGATTCGAGTTCGACATAACTCACGTCAAGATCAGCATCGAGCAGCGCGCGCACGATTTCGCGCGAACGCGCCGGCGAGAATCGCCAGTCACTGCTGAAGGAGGCGACGAAAAATTTCGCGGTGGTGGCGGCGACGGCCGCCTTGAGACTGTCGTTGAAGCGCGCTGCCGGATCAAAATAATCGAGAGATTTGGTCATTAACAGATAGGTGTTCGCGTCGAATTTTTTGGCGAAAGACTCGCCTTGGTAGCGCAGATAGCTCTCAATCTGGAATTCGATGTCGTAGCCGTAGTTGAGTTTGCCATCGCTGAGTTCGCGTCCGAACTTCGCCATCAGCACATCATCGGACAGGTAGGTGATATGGCCGAGCATGCGGGCCAGCATCAGGCCGCGCGCCGGAACCACCTGATGATCGTAATAGCGCCCGGCGTGAAACTCTGAATCCGAGCGAATCGCGTGTCGCGCGACTTCATTGAACGCGATGTTTTGCGTGGAGAGCTTGGACGCGGCGGCGATCACGATCGCATGGCGCAGTTGCCGCGGATAATCGACCGCCCACTGCAGCGCCTGCATGCCGCCCAAGCTGCCGCCCATCACCGCCGCCCACACCTCGATCCCGAGCACTGTCGCCAGTCGGGCCTGACTTTCCACCCAGTCACGCACGGTCACCAGCGGAAAATCGGGACCAAAGCGCTGCCCGGTGGCGGGATTGGTACTCAGCGGGCCAGTGGAACCGGCGCAGCCGCCAAGATTATTGGGACAGACCACGAAGAAACGGTTGGTGTCGATTGGTTTGCCCGGCCCGATGCAGTTATCCCACCAACCCGGCTTGCGCAGATCATCCGCGTGGTAACCGGCGGCGTGGTGATCCCCGGACAGCGCATGACAGATGAGAACCGCATTGTCGCGCGCGGCATTGAGTTCACCATAGGTCTCAAAAACCAGTTCGTAGGCGTCGAGCACGGTGCCGCAGTCAAGCGCCAGCGGTGTCGCAAAGTGCCGCCGTTGTGGAGTCACCAACCCCACTGAGGTGGACGGCAACCCGGACGGCCGCGGCATGCGCTCAGTACTCAGTGGAGTGCACCAAGATCGGCGAGTGGTGCGACGACCAGCAGCAGGGCGAGCTGCAACAGCACGATCACGACCAACGGCGAAAGATCCAGGCCGCCGAGATTCGGTAACAGTTGGCGGACTGGGCGTAGCAGGGGCTCGGTCAGTGCCTCAATCAGGCGCAGCACCGGGTTGTGTGCGCTGGGCGCGACCCAGCTCGCGATCGCCTGAATGACGATCGCGAAGATATAGAGATAAATGAGTTTGGACAGCAGTTCGGTGAAGGACACGATGAGCATCGTCAACCCACCAAGATGGGTCCCGAACAAGGCACTCACCAGCCAAGTATTCAGGAATTGAAGCACGAAGATCAGCACCACACTGGCGGTATCCACCTTGCCCAGCGCCGGAATGTAACGCCGCAGCGGGCGCAACACCGGGTTGGTGACTTTCACGATCGCCTGGCTGAGGGGGTTGTAAAAATCTGCGCGCGCCCATTGCAGAAGTAGCCGCAGCATCACCGCTCCGATATAGAGCCCGAACACGGTATTGACCAGAAAGGCACCCGCGTTAGAAAAGTAACCAGCACCCATCAGGCGTCTCCGAATTCGTGACTGAGTTCGCGTGCGCGATTGGCGGCGGCACTGAGGGCCGCCGCCACCAACGCATTGAAGCCACCGTCCTGAAACACCTTGAGGGCCTGCTCGGTGGTGCCGCCCGGGGAAGTGACCTGGACTCTGAGCGTGGCGGGATCAAGCGCTGAGTTTCGCGCCAGTTCCGCCGCCCCGGCCGCAGTTTCCAGGGCCAGGCGCCGCGCGGTGGCGGCCGTTAACCCCAGCGCCATGCCGGCGTTCTCGAGGCATTCAAGGAATAGGAAAAAATACGCGGGGCCGCTGCCCGACAACGCGGTGACGGCGTCCAATTGGGATTCATCAGTGACCCACTCCACAATCCCGACTGCGCTCAACAAGGATTCCGCCAACTGGCGCGTCGACGCATCCGTGGTCGGCGTGGCGTATAGGCCAGTCGCCCCGCGTCCGACCAGCGCGGGGGTGTTCGGCATTGCGCGCACCAGCGGGAGTTCAGCACCGATCCATTGTTGCAACGAATGCGTGGTGATCCCGGCGGCAATCGACAGCACCAGGGGTGCGCGCACCCGCAAGCTTGCGGCCAACTCACGCACCACGGTTTTCATCTGCTGGGGTTTCACGGCCAGTAGCACCACCTCGGCCAGTTCGACGGCGGCGTTATTGTTGGCCGTTACCTGCACCCCAAATTCCGACGCGAGCGCCCGGCGTGCGGGAGCAAGCGGTTCGGCGACCGTGATAGCGCCCGGCGGATGGCCGCGTCGTATGAGACCGCCGAGGATCGCCCGCCCCATATTGCCGCCGCCAATGCACGCGATGCGCTCAGTCATCTGCCACTTACCACACCGCTTAAGAAGGCCGGCGAGTTTAGCATCAGCCGGGTGTGCGCGGTCCGAACACCGCAGTGCCAATGCGCACGATTGTCGAGCCCTCCAGGATCGCGGCTTCAAAATCGTGAGAGGTGCCCATCGACAGCGTCTCGAACGCCGGTAGATACGGTGCGAGATGGTCATGTAGACGCCGAAAGGTCACCCGCTGTTGCACCGGATCCTCACTTAGCGCGGGCATCGCCATGAAGCCGCGCAGCTGCAGGCGCGGCAGTGTCTGCAGTGCGCTAATCAGCTCGGCCAGGGCAGGCAGCGCGACGCCACCCTTGCTCGCCTCCCCATCGAGATTGATCTCAATACAACATTGGAGAGGTGGTAGCGCGTCCGGGCGTTGCGCGTTAAGCCGCTCGGCAAGGCGCCACCGATCAAGGCTGTGAACCCACGCAAAGTGAGCCGCCACTTCGCGGGTCTTATTGGCTTGCAGGCGGCCGATGAAATGCCAGCTCAAGCCAAGGCCCTCCAGAGCCGCAATTTTTGGTAGCGCTTCCTGCACATAGTTCTCTCCGAACGCGCGTTGGCCTTGGCCGATGAGCGTGCGCAATGCGGCGAGCGGCTGACCTTTACTCACCGCGAGCAAGGTGATGTCCGACGGCGTGCGCCCTGCGGCTCGCGCGGCAGCTGCAATGCGCTGGTGAAGGCTGGTCAGCCCCCCCTTTTCCGGCGCATCCGGCGTGACAGACGGTGATTCGATAGGCGATGACAATTTGCTGACTTACTTGTTAAAGTTACTAAATAAAACTTGCAATAGACTGCATCTTAATAAGATACAGACACGAATAGCACTTGCTTGGCGGGGAAAACCATTGGTTCAAGCGCGTTGGTAGGGCGACATTCGAGGCCAGGCAGGCATTTCTTCACGGCCCTCGGTAGGGAGCGGCGATAGCCGCGAAGAGGACTGAATCGCCCCTCGCGGCTAAGGCCGCTCCTACGGTCATAAGATCGAAGCGCGTGTAGCGAGATGTGGCGAAGTTTTTATAAGGGGTTGTCGTATGGATATTGGTGAGCTCTTGGCTTTCAGCGTCAAGAATGGCGCATCGGACTTGCATCTCTCAGCGGGGCTGCCCCCCATGATTCGGGTCGACGGCGACGTCCGCCGT
>CAMATU010000016.1 GCA_945861225.1 Klebsiella pneumoniae | reverse complement strand
CGACAAAGGGCGTAAGGTAACCGACGTGGAAATGGATACAGTCAGGATACGGCCACACAAATTTCACGGCGAGTGGAACTACACCATAGAGCCACACTCGCTATGACGCACGCTGGATCTGATCGATTTGTTTTGTCACGGGCCCTAAGACCGTCTTGACCCGTATTCACCCACGCCGCGCGCAGCGGCCCGTCACGCCTTCGGCAGCGTGTCGCATGGGGAAACGTAACGGTCCTTTATTGACGAAATCGAGCGTCGTGTGCGTTGAAGTCGAAGGCATCGACAGGACCGATTGCGATGAACGGCGGCCATCTATCCTGGAATTTCACGGGACCCCGTGGCGCCGGATTGCCCGTGGAGCACCATCGCTACTGGTTCGGCCGGCGCTTTTCCAATAACGTAACGGCTCCAACGGCACTGAAGGAGGATTGTATGGCGCGTCTCCCACCGGTTACTTTCGAGAAGATTCCAGATTATCTCCAGAACATCATGCATGCATACGACGAAGAACTCGGCGGATCGGAATTCGTGCAGGTGTTCGCGCACGCCCCAGGCGTGTTCAAGAAATTCATCGACTTCTACTTCGCGCTCGAACTCGAAACGCGCGGCGCGGTGGACGGCGTGATCACCGAACTCGCGCGCCTGATGGTCGCGCAGCAAAATCAATGTCATCTCTGAACCCACGCACGCCTTGCGGTCGCACGGCAAGCGGGTCTCAGTGAGGACAAGATTGCGGAAATTGCGAACTATCGCGCGAGCACCCTACTGAGCGCGCGTGAGAAGGCTGCCATCCACTATGCGGAAGTGCTGGCTGGCGATTTGCAGGGCGCCAACGAGGCGCTGTTCAGCGAACTGCGTGCGCAATTCACGGAGGAGGAGATCGTCGATCTCGGGATCCGGATCATGACCTTCGTCGGATATGGCCGTCTGGTCCGCGTACTGGGACTCGAAATCGGCGGGACTTGTCCATATTGACGGTGCTCTGATTGAAGGCATTGACGCTGCCGTTCTCCGAGCCGTTACCCGCCACCAGCGCAGAGCCGAGGATATTGACCGTAGGGCTGCTATGGATCGGATCCGGTTGACCGAACCGCTTTGCTCGATCAAAACCAATGACTGCATCACCCGCCACCAGACTGTCGATCGTCGCGTCATTGGGAAAGAAATTTGCAGCGTGTGTGGTGACTGGGGAAAAGAGCGTCGTGGCCGCCCACACCATGGTGACAACGAACCACTAACTACCGATTCCTGCCTGATTCATTCTTATATTTGAAGACATGCTGCTCTCCTTAACGGGATATTCCTGCCTGGGTCTGCTATCGGCGTGCACCTGCCCTTCCACCGAGCGCCCAACCTTAGTAACTTCCTGATTGGCCCGGTTAGAGAGATTCCCCATGACATTGGCAGATTTAAGCGAAGGCGAACTGCAGTTCCGCGTCGAGCGCCTGCTCGCGCGCTACGCGCAATGCATTGATGATGATCAACTCGAAGCGTGGCCGGAGCTATTTACGGAGGCCTGCGTCTATCGCGTTATCGCGCGCGAGAACTTTGAGCGCCAACTGCCAGTCGCCGCCATTTTCTGTGATTCAAAACGGATGCTGATCGATCGCGTGGTTTCAGCGCGGCACGCCAACATCTATGAAAAACACACCTATCGGCATCTGGTGAGCAGTACGCTCGTTAATGCACCTGCGGGCGATTCGGTGATTGCCACGAGCCACTACGCGGTCTACCGCACCCGCACCAATGGCGTCACGGAGATCTACAACACCGGCAGCTATCGCGACGAGATCGTGTGCCATGCGGGTGTGTGGCTATTCCGCACGAAGCTCGTGGTGTTTGACACGCATCGGATTGATAGCCTGCTCGTGACGCCGCTTTAAGGAATGAATAGCGATGAATAAAACTCTCGATTCGAACGCACGTTTTGCCGAATGGCAGCCGACTACCGACGGCTGTGCAGTGCCGTACGCCGTGTTTAACGATCCGCAGTACTACCAGCGAGAGCAGGTGCAGATTTTTCGCGGGGAGGCCTGGAGCTTTGTGGGGCTGGAGGCTGAGGTCCCGCGTGCCGGAGATTTCAAGGCGACCTTTGTCGGCGATACCCCCGTCATCATCACCCGCGATCAGAGTGGCGCTCTTAATGTGCTGCAGAATCGCTGCGCGCATCGTGGCGCGCTGATCTGCCGCGAACCGCGCGGCAATGTGCCGCGCCTCCAATGTGTTTACCACCAATGGGCCTACGATTTGCGTGGCGCCTTAAAAGGCGTGCCCTTTCGGGGTGGGGTGGGCGGCAACGGCGGCATGCCGGCAAGCTTCGACATGGCCAATCACAGCCTCGATTGCCTGCGAGTCGAAACACTGAACGGGCTCATATTTGCGAGCTTCTCCACCACCGTGCCGCCGCTGCGGGAGTATCTCGGCACGATGGTGGTCGCCAGCATCGACCGCCTGTTCAATCGGCCAATAGAAATTCTGGGCGATCAACGCCAATACATGCATGGCAACTGGAAGCTCTACGCGGAGAATACCCGCGATCCCTATCACGCCAGCCTGCTGCACCTCTTTCACAACACCTTCGGCCTCTACCGCGCAACCCAAACCGGCGCGACCTTGATGGATCCGCAACATCGACACACGATGCTGTATACGAAAGCGGCCACCAGTGATGCAAAAACAGACGCCGAAGTCTACAAGGATGTGTGCAGCTATGACGCTGGATTCAAATTGCAGGATCCCTCGCTACTTGCCGGGCGCGCGGAGTTTGCCGATGGCATCACGTTAGTGATTCTGTCGATTTTTCCCAATGTAGTGATACAACAGATTGCGAACACCTTGGCGGTGCGCCAAATCAATCCACATAAAGTTGATGGCTTCGAATTGGTGTGGACGCATTTCGGGTATGTCGATGACGACGCAGAGCTGCGCGACATTCGAATCAAACAAAGTAATCTCATCGGCCCTGCGGGCTTGATCTCCATGGAGGATGGCGAGGCGGTGGAAATCGTGCAGCGCGCGATCGTGCGCGATGGAGATAAGACGTCTTATATCGCGATGGGGGGCGGTCGCGCAGAGGACTCCGCGCACCTCGTGACCGAAGCGTCAATCATCGGCTTCTGGGATCACTACAAAGCCATCATGAATATCGAGGACGTACCACTGTGAGCCTGTGGCAGGAGTGGTTGGGTGCGACCGTGCGCTTTCTTGAGACCCCGTACTTTTATCTCCGGCAAGAAGAGCAACGAGAACGCACACGCATTACGTCCGCTGCGCCCTGGCTCGCCGCGTTGGCGGCCTGAATAACCCGTACTGCAGGCCATAGGTCGGATAAGCGTTAGCGTCATCCGACGACTGTCGGCGGATGACGCGGCTGACGCCGCTCATCCGCCCTATAAATTTCCGTCGCGCCTTCACGCGTCACCATGCGCAGACGCCTTTTTCAAAGCGATAACACGGTCTTCAACGCGCCCAACAATTCGGCAGCCGCTTTTTCGCCGCGCTCTCGGCTTCGCCACGCCACGTGATTGTCTGGCCGAAGGAGAATGGCACCGCGCGCCGTAATCTCACACAGCGCCTGCCACTCATCAAGATCGTTGTAATCCTGGCCCACGCCAATTGAAACGACGGATAGCGCAACTCCCGTCGCTTTGCCAACTGCCTCAGCCGCAGCGCGCCAAGGTGCACCATCAGTACCGATGAGCAACACAAAACCACTGTCACGGCCGACCAGATCGAGCGTCGAGAGCTTTTGCGCACCGCGCGTCAGCCACGCATGCGGCAGGCGATGGCCGGGACGCGTGGTCGGCACATAGATTCCGCCCATGGGATCGCGGGTGGGCGGCGGGGAACCATCGGCAACGAGGGCACCGTTCGTATAGGCGAAGCCGATTTCAAGATCGTGCGCCTGGAATTCGGCGCGTTGCGTCTCGAAGACTTCGGCCGCCCGCGCCCGTCGTGTTTCACCCATCGGCGTATCCGCAAAAAAAAGTTCGAAGTTGGCATGCCGTATAGCCGGCGATTGCGACGGCGAGAAGCCCATGCCGGCATCCACCACCCCGTGATTCAGCGCGGTAAACATCGCCCAATCGACATTGCGCATGCCCACCGGGTGGCGCTCGCGCTCGTAAGACTCCAGCAGGCGCTGGCCGGCGCGACCCTTCAGCACGGCGGCGAGTTTCCAGGCGAGATTGTGGGCATCTTGGACTGCGGTGTTGAGGCCGAGCCCCGTGGTTGGCGGATGACGATGTGCAGCGTCGCCGGCGAGAAATATCCGACCGTCTTGATAACGCTCGGCGAGCACCGCTTCGAGTACCCAATCACTGACCTTGTGCACTTGCATCGGAAGATCAGGCAATTTGAGCAGCGCACGCAGACGCGGCAGCACCGCCACTTCGTCAAAGGTCGCCGGATCGTCCGGCGCGAAACCGAAATGAATGGTCCATTGTTCGGAATGCCGGCCCCAGGTTGGTCCCATCGGCACCATCGCCCCACTGCCGAACACACCGCTGTCACCCGGGTTGATGAACCACGTAATTAGGCAGGATTCGTCCCACCATGGGGACAAATCTGCCGTCACGTGTGAGCTCACGATCCGCCCGAGATTGCTCGGGCCCCGCTGGCGAATGCCCAGCAGCGGACCCACGGTTTTACCGCCATCTGCAGCAACCACATACTGCGCGCGCACGGTTAGCTCGCGCGCCTGTGCGCGATCGAGCACCGTCGCGGTCACCCCGTCCGCATCCTGCACGAGTCCCGTTAACTCGTGATTGAAGCGCACACGACCCGGGCCGCGCGTTTCGGCCTGCCCGCGCAGCAGCGGCTCCAGGCGTATTTGCGGATAGTTACTCGAAGGGCAGGGGCTGTCTTTGGCGTAGGTTGCGGCGAGCTTGCCACCGCCGAAAGCGTCAATCTCATAAAACGTACGCGCATCGAGTGGACCCTCACCGCCCAAGGTGGTGCGCCACCGGACTTTGCGCATCAGGTCCATCGGTGTGCCCACTGCGTACACCGCCTCCGCCACGCCGTGCTGACGGAAAATCTCCATGGTGCGTTGGTTGAGATAATGCGCCTTGGGGAGATGCGAGGTGGTCGGGTGGCGCTCAACCAGCAAATGCTCAATGCCGAAATCAGACAACAGAATCGAAGTGGTGAGGCCGCAACTGCCGCCGCCGATAATCAACACTGGGACTTCAAAATCTGCCATAGCCACGCCTCTCAGCCGCCCACCGGGCTCATCATGCGCGCCATCGGATCGGGCACCGTGGGGCCTGCCAACGCCCACGCACGGGTGGTGAGCTCAGTCACCGGCGTACCGGCCTGCAGCGCATCCGCCATGCGCTGCGGATCGAATGCTGGACCGATGGGATCGCCGGCGAACTCTGGACCATGCATGTAGGCCGTGGCTTCCGTGGGGGTCCGGAAGTTGTCGATTTGGAACTCAACCATATTGCCGTCGGGATCGCGGTAATACAGCGAGGTCGTCACGCCGTGCTGAATCGGGGTGAGCGGTTCAATGCCGGCACGCTTAAGCGCGGTGTACTTCTCCATGAGTTCACCCAACGAACCGAAGGCGTAGGCGCTGTGGTGCATGCCGGTGGTTAATGGTGTGCGCTCCACCAATGGCGCCGGCGGCGAGATCAGCGCCAGTCGATGATGTTCCTCATCGAAGGTCAAAAAGCACAGGCCAGGATTTTCGTACACCACATGCGCGCCAAGCACGGTGCTGTACCATGCCCGCAGTGAGGGCAATTGCTTGGTCATCAGCACAATGTGGACGAGTTTTGGAATCGCGGCCATGGGGGGTCCTCCTGGTTCGTTGCCGAGCATCGAAATAGCGGAGAGGAAATACCAGGCACGCCAAAAGCCGTAGGGAGAGGAGACTGGCCGCAGCGCGCCTCCCGCGCCAGCGAGCCATGGATGGCAAGCAGCGCAGCGCGGGCGGTAACTGCGCAATTCAGGGATGAATTGCGCAGTGGTAGCGTAGGCCAGTCTCCTCTCTCTGCGGCGCACAGCACGGTGGCCGGTATTTCCGCTCCGCCATCTAGTCTGGAAATATAAACGAAATCCTTCGTTGATCGCGCTTCTTTGTGACGTCTTAATTTCACGCACCCCGCTTTGATATGACCGTGAACTGTCAAATAGTCCTAAACCCGCACGGGCGTTTGTTACTCGTAGAGAGTGACGACCGGGGCGCGACCTTGACGGCGGATGACACGCTGCGCGAAGCATTCACGACTAGCTCGGCGCATGGCTTGCTGGCGATTGCCGCGCAGCGTAGGGGCGTGCAGACGTGGCCGGCGGTGTGGCTGTTCTGGCGCGAATTTGCGGATGCTTATCTCACTGCGCTGGCGCACGCACCGGAGTTGGCAGAAGACGCCGTACTGAACGAAATTCCCGCGCCCGCTGAGTTTTTTTTCACCTTAAGCCTACGCATCCCCGCGATGCGCGGCGCGGAGTACGCGTCACCCGCGACTTTCGCGGCGCTGTGGGATGAACTAGATGTATTGGCGCGCGCCGCCGCACAGGCCGCCGGCGGCTTGAAGTTGTGGTTGGGCCGCATCCGTGCGGCGCTCCATCTGCTCGGCAAGGTCACCTTTCATCTCGCGGAAAACAAGCGCTCGCCCGCGTTACCCTTCGCCTTCATGGCGACTTACACGCACCGCCTGTCGCCGCAGGAAAAACCGGTCCATCTGCCTCTCGGCCGTGCGCTGCAGGAATATGCGGGCGCTAAAAATCAGGTGGCGCTGAAGTCGTTACTCGAACCCGTGCAACGCGCTGCCGGCATGAGTTCTTGGACGCGCGAACTACTGGAGAGCCGGCAGATTTTTCAACCGCAAGCGTGGACCCCCGCGCAGGCCTACACCTTTCTGCGTGAAGTGCCGGTGCTCGAAGACTGTGGGATCATCACGCGCATTCCTAACTGGTGGAAGAACGGGCGCGGTACCCGCCCACTGGTGAGCGTGCGCCTCGGGACTGCGGCGCAGGGCGCGGGTCTCGGCGTGGAAACTTTATTGGATTTCTCAGTCGAATCCACCTTGGGCGGGGAGCCGATTTCAGCCGCCGAGTGGCAAACCTTGATGAGTGCCGACACTGGTCTCGTCGCGCTGCGCGGCCAATGGATCGAAGTGGATCGCGAAAAGCTCACTAAGGTGCTCGATCATTGGCAGCGCGTGCAGGCGGAGTCTGCAGGCGATGGGGTGTCGTTTCTCGCCGGCATGCGCTTGTTAGCGGGCGTCGATATCGGCCAGCGTGCGAAGGTCGATGAACCGTCTGCGCTGGCCGTATGGAGCGAAGTCAGCGCAGGCAGTTGGCTACGTGAGACCTTGGAGAAAATTCGTGAGCCCAACGGCGCGGCGACCTTCGACCCCAACCAACATCTGCAGGCCACCTTGCGGCCGTATCAAGCCACCGGTGTGAAATGGTTATGGCTGTTGCAGACGCTCGGCCTTGGCGCCTGTCTTGCGGATGACATGGGCCTCGGCAAGACCATTCAAATTATCGCGCTACTGCTCCGCCTGAAACACGCCGTACCGCGCACCGCCAATGCCCTCCCGTCTTTGCTCATCGTACCGGCGTCGCTGCTCGCCAATTGGCGCGGCGAACTCGTGCGCTTTGCACCCAGCTTATGTGTGGGTTTCGCGCATCCCGCAGAGGCGCCGAGTGCACAGTGGCGTGAGACCAAGGCCGCTGATACTTTTGTGGCTGGCAAGGATCTCGTGGTGACCACTTATGGTCAGGCGGCGCGACTGACCTGGCTGGCGGAGCGCGAGTGGCGCTTACTCGTGCTCGACGAGGCGCAGGCGATCAAGAATCCCGGCGCACGCCAGACACGCGCGGTGAAGAGTCTGCGCGCGCGCGCGCGCATCGCGCTGAGCGGCACGCCGGTTGAGAATCGGCTCGGAGATCTGTGGTCGCTCTACGATTTCCTCAATCCGGGATTACTCGGCGCCGCGCCCGAATTCACGCGCTATGTGAAAACGCTGCAGGCAGCACCCACGCCGAACTTCGCGCCGCTCCGGCAGTTGGTGCGGCCTTATCTGTTGCGCCGCCTGAAAACCGATCGCAGCATCATTTCCGATCTCCCGGACAAGACCGAGCTCACCGCCTGGTGTGCGTTGAGTAAACAGCAGGCCGTGCTCTATGAAAAAAGCGTGCGCGAACTTAGCGACAAGCTGCGCACCCTCACCGAGGGCATTCAGCGGCGCGGTCTGGTGCTCGCCTTCCTGATGCGCTTTAAGCAGATTTGCAATCATCCGAGCCAGTGGTTGGGCGACGGCGATTACGCCCCGCAGGACAGCGGAAAGTTCTCACGCCTTACGGAATTGTGTGAGGAAATCGCTGCGCGGCAGGAAAAAGCGCTGGTGTTCACGCAGTTTCGCGAGATGACCGTGCCACTCGCAGCACATCTGCACACCTTATTCGGGCGGCCTGGCCTGGTGCTTGACGGTTCGACACCAGTCAAGGCGCGCCAACAGCTGGTGCTGGATTTTCAGCGCGACGACGGTCCGCCATTCTTTGTGCTTTCGCTGAAGGCCGGCGGCACCGGACTAAACCTCACGGCCGCCAGCCATGTGCTGCATTTTGATCGCTGGTGGAATCCGGCGGTTGAAGCGCAGGCCACTGATCGCGCCTTTCGGATCGGGCAGAACAAGAACGTGCTGGTGCACAAGTTTGTGTGCCGCGGCACCATTGAAGAGCGCATTGACGCGCTCATCAGCGACAAACAGGCGCTTGCGGATTCAGTGCTCGGCGCGGAGGGTAGCGCCGATACGCTGCTCACCGAGATGTCAAATGACGAGTTGTTGCGCTTTGTCGCGCTGGACTTGAAACTGGCCAGTGGCGAATGATTGCGCGATGAATAGAGTCCCAATCTTGTTCCTAACCCGCAGGTAACGCGATGTCCTGGTACTCCTATGGTCCCTACGTCTCAGTCGCTGAGCGACGGCGCAAGGCGCTGGCCGCCGCCAAGAGATTAGCCAAGAAGAGCGGCCGCATACTTGCGCCAGTAACGCTCGCGACGAAGAAAATCGCGACTACGTTCTGGGGCAAGGCGTGGTGCGACAATCTGGAAGCCTATAGCGATTTTGCGAGCCGCCTGCCACGCGGCAGGAGCTATCTGCGCAATGGTTCAGTGATCGATCTAAAAATGTCGCTCGGCAAAGTCGAAGCGCTGGTGCAAGGATCCGCGCTCTATCAGATCGAGATTTCGTTCCGCCCCTTGGCGCCGCAGCGCTGGCAAGAATTCAAGGCCCACAGTGCGGGCAAGGTCACCAATCTGCTCGATCTCCTGCAGGGCCGGCTTTCAAAGGAAATCCTCGCCGAGATCACGACCACGCGCACCGGCCTGTTTCCGTCGCCCAGCGAAA
This sequence comes from Klebsiella pneumoniae, assembly GCA_945861225.1. Taxonomy (GTDB): domain Bacteria; phylum Pseudomonadota; class Gammaproteobacteria; genus CAIKBL01. The sequence continues at coordinate 26,833 of CAMATU010000016.1, read as the reverse complement.
TTGGTCTGAAATGCTCCTGCCCCGATTGGGCGGACATGTGTAAGCACGTCGCAGCGGTGCTGTACGGCGTTGGTGCGCGACTCGACGCAGCGCCCGAACTGTTTTTTACGTTACGCGGGGTCGAGATGGCGGAACTCATCAGCACCGCGAGTGGGCTTGCCGGGGCACCGACTGCAGGTGTTGCTGGGCTCGTGGGCCTCGAAGAGGCTTCGCTCAGTGAACTCTTCGGGGTTGAGATCGAGACTGCGGCGCCGGTTGAAGTTAAAAAATCGCCGGCGCCCACGAAGAAGAAAGCCCCGGCGCTAAAGCAACCGAAGGTGCTCGCGAAAGCTAAAGCGGCGACGAACGCCAAGCCGAAAAAAGTCAGCCCTAAGCCTAAGGCCAATCGTAAGACGGTTTCCGGACGGTGACGATTACTCCGGGACTCGTTATCCCATAGGTCGGATAAGCGCAGCGTAATCCGACATCTGACCGACGGCGCAATGTCGGGTTACGCTGCGCTAACCCGACCTACGAAGACTAAGCACTCTGGTCGAAGGCGCCGGGATCGGATGCGCATTGGTGGTCGCGCGATTGTCCATTCGGCGGAAGGCACTACGCTTTTCCGCCCAACGTCGCTACAGCTGAGTGCTTTTTATCCGCTGCTGTCTGGTGCTGGGTTAGGCATTGCGGGTTTTGAAATCTCTACGCGGCGCACCGGCGCGCCAAAATTGGGATCATTGCTGATACAGCGCGCCACAGTGCCGGGAGGATTCGTATACCAGCCCGGATCGCGGTAATCCCCTTGCGCAAGATCGTCACGCACTTTAACCACCGTGAACATGCCGCCCATATCTAGCGCACCAAAAGGGCCGTCACCCGTCATCATCGGCAAGGTGTTCACCGGTCCCTCCAACATGCCCATTGCGAGATGTCCGCTGTGTTCCGACATGCCGTGCCGCCCCATCGCCATGTAGCCCGGAAGCAAGGCGCGGATATCTTGCGCCACACCCGTTTGATCGACACCCAGCACATTGGGAATGCCGTGGCCCATGGCATTCATCGTGTGGTGCGATTTATGGCAGTGAAAGGCCCAATCCCCGGCCACCGCCACGAATTCAATATCGCGGGTCTGCCCGACGCCAACGACTTCCGTCACTTCACGCCGCCATTGCGCGCGCGGCCAACGGCCGCCGTCGCCACCCGTCACTTCAAACTGCACGCCGTGCAGGTGCATCGGGTGCTCATGCATCGAGAGATTGCCAATGCGGATGCGCACGCGCTCGCCTGTGCGGGCGACGAGCGGCGCGATCGCCGGGAACACCTTACTGTTCATCGACCACAAATCGAACTCGGTCATGATTGAAGGATCCGGCCGATAGGTGCCGGGATGCAGCGCCCAGTTGTGCAGCAGTAAACAGTAGTCGCGAGCAATCGGTTGCGGCTCGCCAGCGCGCGGATGGATGATGAACATGCCCATCATGCCGACTGCCATCTGCACCATTTCGTCGGCGTGCGGGTGATACATATGCGTGCCGTGCTGTTGCAAGGTGAACTCGTAGACAAAAGTTTCACCCGGTTTAATCGGCGGCTGCGACAAACCACTGATGCCATCCATGCCGCTCGGCAGAATAAGTCCGTGCCAGTGCACCGAGGTCTCCTCGCCGAGGCGATTCGTCACATAAATGCGTACGCGATCACCCTCCACCGCCTCCAGCGTGGGACCGGGTGTCGTGCCGTTATAACCCCAGCATTTGGCTCTGCAGCCCGGCGCAAATTCGTGTTCGACTTCTTCCGCGACGAGATGAAATTCTTTTGCGCCAGCGCGCCAGCGCGCGGGCAAGGTCCACCCATTTAAGGTGTGCACAGTGACCGCAGCAGCGTCGGTCGTGGCGGCAGGCGTCACCGCTGTGGTGGCTTCGCGCGCCGCCACTTCGTTTTTCGCCAGCACGCTACCAAGCCCGCCGAGCGCACTCAATGACAATAACTTTCGGCGCGTGATCATGGATTCTCTCCGGGTTGGGGAGCGGGCGCGGCGGTGTCCATACTCGCTGCCGACGCCTCACTCGGGAGTCGCGCACCCACTGCACGGGTGAGTTCAGCGCGCGCGATCCAATAATCGCGCAGGGCTTCCAGATACTGTTGATAAGCGTCATACGCTTGCTGTTTGACCAACAGCAACGTGAATTGTCCAGCCAACATGTAGTTCACTTCCTGCTGGGTGGTCTTGACCACGTCTTCCCGTTGCGGGATTAGCTCAGTGCGGAGCAGTTCCGCGCGCTCGCGCGCGGCATGCATGCGCTCTGCGGCCAATGTCACGCTATTTGCAACCGTGATCTCGAGCGTCGCCAAGGTACTTTCGGCCGCTGCGAGGAGTCCCTCCGCGCGCGCGACTTTGCCCGCGCCCTGATTGAAGATCGGAAGCTCCAGGGACAAGGTAGGTCCAGTGATCCGCGAGCGGTCCGTTTCACGCTCGGTCTCGACACCCACTTCCACTGACGCGAGATAGCGGTAGCGCCGCGTTAACTTAAGTGCGTCGGCGAGTAACTTCACCTCGCTGCGTTGGGCGGCCAGATCCAGCCGCGACTGCGCAGCGAGCGGCAGGAGTTCGGCGAGGGCGTCTTCCGGCCCCAGGGGCACCGGCAGCGCACTCGCTGCTTGCCAGTCCGGCGAGCCAGCGCCCAAGCCGAGGGTTTCATTCACGATAGCCTGTGCTGCACGCTGTTCGAAGGTCGCCTGCAGCGCGCCTAGCTTCGCCGCGCTGGCGGCACTTTGCTCTTGGGCCAACTCGCGCGCACTCAAGTTCCCGGCGTCGAACAGTCGTCGCGCGAGCTCAGCGGAAGCCGCAGCGGCGTCCGCAATCTTGGCCCGCATGGCCGCCACTTGTTGGGCGCCAGCATACGTGAAGTAAGCGACTTCGACCTCACCGACGAAATTCAGAATTGCCTGGGCCGTCTGTTGCTTCGCGCGTGCAAATTCTCCGCTCGCGAGCCGGCTGCGCGCACGCAGCAGCAACAGATCGCTAAAGCTCTGTGCGAGTCCGAACGTGACTTGATCCGCGGCACCGGTGGCATTTGAGTTCCGGACAGAGGTCGAGAAGCGTGGATTCGATAGTCGACCGGCGTCATAGACATCTGCGCTCGCGATCCCGAGTCGCGCGTATTCACCACGAATTCGGGGATTGTTCACCAGCGCGATGCGCGCCGCGTCGCGGGCGGCCAGCGGCCGCTGCAGTAATTCATTGATCCAGGCGTTTTGTGTCGCGTCAGCGGCGGGTAGCGCGGGACCGCCGTGATCCGCGACGAGCTTTTGGAGATCTCCAAGGCCGCGGTCTGCGGGCAGTGTCGCGCAGCCAGCGAGCGCTGCCGTGAGCAGCACCGTCATGCAGCGGGCGACTTTCCTCTCGCTTGGCACACGGTCTCTCAACGGTATGCCGCTCCTGGTACTAGCCCTTCGCGGGCACCCGCCGGGGTGCGGCTTTTTCCAAGCCGCGCGATTGCAGATATTCATCGTAGGTGCCCCGAAAATCAACGATGCCGCTGGGGCTCATCTCGATCACACGGGTCGCGAGTGAAGACACAAACTCGCGATCATGGCTCACGAAAATCAAAGTGCCGGGATAGTTCTCCAACGCGAGATTCAGCGACTCAATCGATTCCATATCCAAATGGTTGGTCGGTTCATCGAGCAGCAGAATATTCGGTTTGCTCAGCATAACCTTGCCGAAGAGCATACGCGCTTCTTCACCGCCCGAAATCACTTTCACGGACTTGAGGCTGTCGTCTTTGGAAAACAACAAACGCCCCAGCACCGCGCGAATTCCCTGGTCGTCATCATTTTTCTGGCGCCACTGGTTCATCCACTCGAAAAGATTGAGATCGTGTTCGAAATCATTGCTGCGATTCTGGCGCACATAACCGAGGCTGGTGTTCTCCGACCATTTCACGGTGCCACGGTCCGGCGTCACGCTGCCTTCCAGGCAATTGAGTAAGGTGGTCTTACCAATCCCGTTCGGGCCAATGATGGCGACGCGCTCACCCACCGCGATCATTAAATTCAGATTCTTGAACAGGGTCTGGCCGTCGAAACCCTTGGCCAGATGCTCGACCTCCAAGGCCAGGCGGTGCAGCTTCTTGTCCTGGTCGAAGCGAATATACGGATTCACGCGACTGGAGGGCTTCACGTCCTCGAGTTTTATCTTCTCGATTTGGCGCGCGCGCGAGGTGGCTTGCTTCGCCTTGGAGGCGTTGGCCGAGAAGCGGCTTACGAAATGTTTGAGATCTTCGATCTGTGTGAGTTTTTTCGCATTGTTATTCATCATGCGCTCGCGCACTTCGGTCGAGGCAATCATGTAATCGTCGTAGTTGCCGGGATACAGGCGCAGCTCGCCGTAATCAAGATCGGCCATGTGCGTGCACACGCTGTTCAGGAAATGGCGGTCATGCGAGACGATCACCATCGTGCACTCACGCTGATTGAGCATTTCTTCGAGCCAGCGAATGGCGTTGATGTCCAGGTTGTTGGTCGGCTCGTCCAGCAGCAAAATATCGGGGTCGCCGAACAACGCCTGCGCCAACAACACGCGCAATTTCCAGCCTGGGGCGACCTGGCTCATGGGACCTGCGTGTTGTTCAATCGGAATACCGACGCCCATCAACAATTCACCGGCGCGCGCTTCGCAGGTGTAGCCATCGAGCTCTGCAAAGCGCACTTCCAATTCCGCCACCTGCATACCTTCTGCTTCACTCATGGCCTCGAGTGCGTACAGGCGGTCGCGCGCCTCCTTCACCTGCCACAGCGCCTCATGGCCCATGATCACGGTGTTCAGCACGGTGCATTCTTCAAACGCGAACTGGTCCTGGCGCAATTTGCCGAGCCGCTCGTTCGGATCCAGCGAGACATTGCCGGCGGTGGGCTTGAGTTCGCCGCCGAGAATTTTCATCAGGGTGGATTTGCCACAGCCGTTGGCCCCGATCAGACCATAGCGGTTGCCCTGGCCAAATTTGACCGACACGTTTTCGAACAAGGGTTTAGCACCAAATTGAATGGTGACATTGGCGGTACACAGCACGGGTGAATTCCAAAACGAAAGAAAGTTGAACGGACGAAGCAAATTGCGGCAGTGCGCCATGATAGCCGTGTCTGGCGCTGAGTTCGAGGGTAATCGGCGCGGCGGTCTCCGCTAGCCCGTCGTTGCAAGGAGCGCAACGACGGGCAGAGCTTCGCCTCAGGGCGCCTGCGGATCCGGTTTGGGCGCATATCTCGTCCACACCGGCTTGGCAGCGGGTGGCTTCAAGCCTGCTTCGCGCAATTTGTCCTTCTTGCTCTTGCGATGCCCTTTTATGCCGCCGGTCCCAGGCTCCTCCACTGCGCTCGGCAGGGGCGGCGCGACCTCCAACGGCTCAAAGCCGGCAATGATTTCGCGTGGCAACGCGAGGTGATTGCGTTTTTCGATCAGGCGAAAATGCGCCTCACTTGCCGCGCTCACAAAGCTCACCGCGACCCCCACTTCCCCGGCCCGCCCGGTACGTCCAATACGATGAATATAGTCGACGGCCGAGCGCGGCAAATCGTAGTTCACTACCGCTGGCAGTTGCGCGATATCGATGCCGCGGGCGGCGACATCGGTCGCCACCACCACCCGCAACTTCGAGGTCTTGAAATCGGCCAGGGTTTGCGTGCGTGCACCCTGGCTGAGTTCGCCGTGAAATGGCGCGGCGTTAAGGCCGGCGCGGCGCAATTTCTCGGCCACGTGTTCGGTGGTGTATTTGGTCGCCACAAATACCAGCACTCGCGACCATGCGTGATGCTCGATTAGATGTCGCAATAGTGGCGTGCGGCGTGCCGTATCCACCGCAATCGCGCGTTGCGTGATCTCGGGCGTAGTCGCCAAGGTTCCTTCAATGTCGATACACGCGGGTTCGCGCAGCAATAGCGCAGCCAGCGCTTGCACGGCGGGCGGATAGGTCGCGGAGAATAACCAGGTCTGTCGCGGCCGCTGCAGCAGGGCCATGACGCGCGCAAGTTCCTCCGCAAATCCCAGCTCCAAGAGCTTGTCCGCTTCATCGAGCACGAGTGTGGTGACGGTGTCGAGCTGCAGGGCATGGTGATCAACCAGATCCAACAAGCGGCCCGGGGTCGCCACCACCACCTCCGCGCCGCCGCGCAAGGCCATCATCTGCGGATTGATCGAGACCCCGCCGAACACCGCCGCAATCTTGATCGAGTCCGGCAGGTACGTCGCATACGCGCGGATCGCGTCGGCGATCTGCATCGCAAGCTCACGTGTCGGCGCGAGGATCAGCACTGTCGTCTGGCGCGGCGTGGCGCGCCGTACCTGCAGCAGTTGCTGCAAGATGGGCCAGGCGAAAGCCGCTGTCTTGCCGGAGCCCGTTGGTGCGCAGGCGCGCACATCTCGCCCTTCCAGCGCGGGCGGAATCGCTGCCAACTGAATGGGCGTTGGCGCGAGATAGTGCTGCGCGCGAATCGCGCGCAGCAGCGGTTCAGCTAAACCTAGCGAAGTAAATGGCATCGGTTACGCAAGCTGTCGCAGGCGAAATTTGCGGCCCTTGATTTTGCCGGCGCGCAAGCCGGCCACCGCCCGCGCACCCCATTCACGCGCGACCGCGACATAGGTTCGGGTGGCAAACACATCGATCTTCCCTACTGCAGCATTGGGCACACCCGCATCGCCCGTGAGAGCGCCCAGCAAGTCACCTGGACGCAACTTGTCCTGGCGACCGGCGTCCACCAGCAGGGTCACGCACGGCGCGACTGCGGGTTGTGTAGCGTCGGTCACCAGCGACACCTTCTGCCAGCTGATTTTTTCTGCCGCTGGCGCCACTTGAGCGGCACGCAAAGTTTCATACGGCGTACACAGACTGAGCGCGAGGCCCTGATGCCCCGCGCGTCCCGTGCGCCCAATCCGGTGCAGATGCGTGTCCGGATCAGTGGCGAGATCGAAGTTGATCACCATCGCCAATTCCTTGATATCAAGTCCGCGCGCAGCGACATCGGTGGCGATCAGCACGTTGCAGCTGTGATTGGTAAAGCGCACCAGGATCTCTTCGCGTTCGCGCTGTTCCAATTCGCCATGCAGGGCGAGCACCGAGAAGCCGCGTTGGGCCAGACTTTCGGTGACGGTGCGCACGCTGTCACGCGTATTGCAAAAGACCAGGGCTGCAGCTGGTCGTCGTGCGGCGAGCAGGATGGCCAGCGCGACGGGTTTGTGCGCCGCCTCAACTTCAAAAAAGTGTTGCTCGATTAATGTCTCTGCCGCATCACTCGCGAGCGTCACCTCCTGCGCTTGCTGTTGATAGCGCCGGCTGAGGACGCGAATCGGCGGCGGCATCGTCGCCGAGAATAAAAGCGTCTGGCGGGCCTTTGGTGCACGCTCAATAATTTTGTTGAGATCCTCAGTAAAACCCATGTCCAGCATGCGATCGGCCTCATCGAGTACCAAGGTCTGCAGGCTCGCAAGCGACAACGCATTCTGTTCGAGGAGATCCAGCACGCGCCCTGGTGTCCCCACCACAATATGCGGCGCATGCGCGAGCGAGGTGAGATGAACGCGCACGGGTATCCCACCGCACAAGGTCAGCACTTTGACATTCGGGATAAAGCACGCCAGCCGGCGGATTTCACGGCTGACCTGATCGGCCAGCTCGCGTGTGGGGCATAACACCAACCCCTGCAGCTGCGCGCGCGCGGCGTCGAGGGTGGATAACAAGCCGAGCGCGAACACGGCGGTCTTGCCGCTGCCCGTCATGGCCTGCGCCGTCACATCCCGCCCGGCGAGGATCGCGGGCAGACTCGCCGCTTGCACTGGCGTCATTGCCACGTAGTTCACTTCCACGAGCGCACGCTGCAGCGGCGCCAGTAGCGGCATTTCAGCAAAATTCAGCATGAAAAATTCAGATCCAAATGGCACGTACTTTAGCCACGCGCGCTTTGCTTTTATTACTGTAGGAGCGGCTTTGGCCGCGATGGGCGATCCAGCGCTGTTCGCGGCTAAAGCCGCTCCTACGGCAGGCTACGTATCGTCGGCGTTGCGAGCGAACGCGAAGCAATCCAGTCGAATAATAGCGCGTAGCGCTCTTACAATCTTCAGCCGCGATGAGCTTAAGCCACGCGGGCTTTGCTTTGATTACTGTAGGAGCGGCTTTAGCCGCGATGGGCGATCCAGCGCTGTTCGCGGCTAAAGCCGCTTCTACGGCAGGCTACGTATCGTCGGCGTTGCGAGCGAATTTGAAGCAATCCACGCAAGGCCCATCCTATCAACGCGCTTAACGCATGTAACCGCGGGCAGCGCAGGTTCACTTCCGATTCACCCACGCGGTTGCTAGTTCGCCTGTAGGACAGACAGCGCTGGGAGCGTATTTGCGATGGCAAACCTCAAGGTATTTAAGAATCAGCAAAACCTGCCGCTTACAACCCTGATCCGCGAGTCGCGGTCCGCCGTGATTGCCCGATGAGCGCCCCAGATCCAGGAAACCAGCACAAGAGCGAGATGAAACCGCCAACTCAAGCCGCCTTGGGGGTGCCCCAGAGCCAGCCCGAGGTCAATTACCTGGACGACTGGCATCAGCTCGATGGCCTTGAGCGCGCGCTCAGCTTTGGCGTGTTAGCGCATCTGCCAAATGCGAATGTGCACGCAATTCTGTCCCGCATGGAAGAACTTGAGGTCGCACAAGGAGAAGTAATCTTCGAGCAAGGGACGTTTGCTGACTATTTCTATATCGTCAAAGCCGGCACTGCGGAGGTTTGTCGTGCCGGCGCGAATCTAAACTCCGTGCGGCTCACAGTAAAGGTTGCAGGAGACGGCTTTGGCGATGAGGGCCTCGTCACCAACGCAGTCCGCAGTGCCACCTTGCGCATGCTGACCGCAGGCCAGTTGCTGCGCGTCTCAGGCGAGGATTTCGCCACCTTCATCCACCAGCCGTTGCGCAGCCCGGTCACCTTACAAGCGGCGCAGGAATTGGTGGCACAGGGCGCGCGCTGGATCGATTTACGGGAGCCTGAAGTCTTCGCCCGCGAAGCCCTGCCTCTGGCCTTGAATATTCCGTCGATCCTGTTGCGGAACAAGCGCAATTCGCTGGACGCTGACCAGACGTATGTGATCTACAGCGATGATCTGCGGGCCAGTGAGCTAGGTTGCTATCTGCTCGCCGAGCGCGGCCTGAAAGCCTACTTCGTCGCCGAATTGATTCCGTACTTTGCGACCTTGGAAACACCGCCGGCCACGCAACCGGAGAAATCCGCACCCAGCGAGGCATCAGCTCCTGCCGAGCCCACACCGCACGTCACGGTGGGAATTCCCACCCTGCTGCTTCGCCAGCTGATCGAGGCCGAGCGCAAACGCTACGAGGGCCTACTTGCAGCGCGCATGGCAGAGCTCAAACAGGCCGCCGAGCGGCAGATGAATGAAAAGATTGCGACCACTGAGCAAGCCCTGCGCACCCAGGTGCTGAGCAAAATGACGCACTTGAAAGGCCAGCAGGCTGCGCTGCTCGAAGAGGCACGCAAACTCCAAGTGCGCGCCGCTGAGTTAGATGCACAGGCAGCAGATCTCGCGGCGCAGAAACGCGCGCTTGAGGCCGTGCAAGCCGCGTCGGGTTACAGCTAATCGAAATCAGGTTACCGAAAGGTAGGTTGGGATGAGCGAAGCGAACCCCAACAACCCACCGCGGCGGCACTTCGATCACGCAACCTTGTCGACCTAATGTTGGGGTTCGCTGCGTTCACCCCAACCTACAACCTTGACAAGGAGGCCGTTCGCCACAGCCTCCCGTAGCGTGTTGAATGCGCGCGAAAGCTGGAGAATTTATTTGCGCCTTACCATCAGCAATGCGCGTCGGGTAGAAGCCCGGCCTGCACCACCCTGGCGAGCGCGCACACGCCGCCATTGTCGATCAGTGCGTCCGCCGGGCACACATCCACCCAGGAGTCGTGCGCCATTAAATCAACCGTGCGCATCAGCGCGGCCTTCACGCGGACCTTATCTGGTGCTGCTTTTCCTGCACTGTCGCGGGGCGAATCTGCTTGCGTTCGCGCACGAAAACGACATTGCTGTCGTTGCCCGCACTGTTCACGAAATGGTGAAACTGCTGGAGTCGCGCCGGATCTTCCACGGTCTTCTTCCACTCGCATTCGTAGGTATCGACCACCAGCGCCATCTCGCGCTCGAGTTCTGCGCAGAGCCCCAATTTGTCCTCGATGATCACCTGCTGGAGATAGCTGAGTCCGCCTTCCAGGTTATCCAGCCAGGGCGCCGTGCGTTGCAGCCGATCGGCGGTGCGAATGTAGAACATGAAGAAGCGATCGATGTAGCGGATGAGCGTTTCATCGTCGAGATCGGAGGCGAAGAGATCGGCATGGCGGGGCTTCATGCCGCCGTTGCCACACACGTAGAGATTCCAACCCTTGTCGGTCGCGATGACACCAACGTCTTTGCTCTGCGCCTCGGCGCATTCGCGCGTGCAGCCGAACACCGTCATCTTGAGCTTGTGCGGCGCGCGCAGGCCCTTATAGCGATCTTCCAGGCGAATCGCCATGCTGAGGAATTTCTGTCCCACCATTCCGTTGCCAATGACTACCAGTTTCTGTCTGCGCATACCGTGAGCGCCGCAGAATCGGTGCCAATGTCAGGAAGCGTCGGACGTTGAATTGGATAGCCCGCACTGCAATGGAAACAAAACGCGAGATGCGACGAAAACTTTTAAGGTCGTCATCCCGGGCGAAGCGGCGTTAGCCGCGCAGACCCGGGATCCAAGGGCGCCAGAAGGACAAGATGGATCCCGGATAAGTGCTCCGCACTTTCCGGGATGACGGGAATAGAAGCTGTCGGTATCCCCAATGCCGCGCCGTAGCGTGAATAGGCCGGGGGATCTCGTGAGTGGCTGAATCCTCGGCGTTGGGGTCGCACTCGGCAGGTGCGCGCTCCCGATTCGACACACTTCACAAGTGCGCCGTCCTCAACGCCTCTGCAAATAATTCTAGAAACGGCAGTCGTAAGATCGTGGTTTTTCCGCCTACTTCGCCGGCGAACTGTCACCCGTCTCCCAACCGCCACCCAACGCGAGACGAATATCAATTAGATACTGCGCCACCGCGATATCGGATTGCGCCAATTGATCTTCGATCAGCAGTAGATTGCGTTCGGCATCGAGCACGGTCAGAAAATCCTCGATCCCTTCGCGGTATCGTAGCCGCGCGAGCCCAGAGGCTTCACGGCTCGCGGCCAGCGCCGCCGCAAGTTGCGTGCGCCGCAGGCGTTCATTGCGATACGCGCTGATGGCGCTGTCCACTTCCTCCAGTGCGTTGGTGACTGTCGCCTGGTAGCGCGCAATGGCCGCCGTGGCGTTGCTGTCCGCGGCACGGATCCGCGCATAGGTCGCTTCGCGATCAAACAGATTCCAGGTAATGGACGGGCCGAGCGCGAAGAACGGCGCTCCGCTCGTGACGAGATTAGACAAATGCGCCGCACCCAATCCGGCTTGCGCACCAAAACTCACCGTCGGGAAAAGATCCGCTGTCGCCACCCCGATGCGGGCTGAGGCCCCCGCCAGCCCGCGCTCAGCGATCTGGATATCCGGCCGGCGGCGCAGCAGCTCGGCGGGCGCACCCACTGCGACAAAACTTGGCATGGTCGGTAGTGGCTGACGCGCGGCGAGCCTGCCGCTCAGCGCCCCAGGCGGCTGCGCGGTAAAGGTCGTCAAGCGATTGAGGGCCACTGTTACCGCCGCCTGCAGGCGCGGGATCGTGGCCTGGCTCGCCAGCAATTGGGTACGCGCGCGCGCCACATCGAGATCGGTGGCCGCGCCTTCACGATTCAACAAAGTCACGAGATCGAGCGTTTGCTGCTGTACGGTGACATTGCGCTCGGCAACCTCAATGCGGGCCTGATTGCCGCGCAGATCGAGATACGCGCGGGCCACCCCGGCGAGCACTGAAGTCAGCACATCATGGCGGAGCGCGGCAACTGAGCCGAGATCGGCAGTGGCGGCTTCGATTGAGCGCTGCACTCTGCCGAAGAGATCTATTTCCCAATTGAGATCAAAACCGAAAGTCGAACTGATGGTAGCCGGCAGCGCGCCGTCCACATCGCCCTTGGGCGCTAGCGCGTGAGCGTCGCGACGCCCCTGCACCACACCACTGGCGTCGATGGTCGGCGCGCGGCGTGTGGTGAACTGCGTAAGCACGGCGCGCGCGGCCTCTACATTGGCGGCCGCAATCTGCAAATCGTAATTGGCGCTGACCGCCTGCGCGATCAGCGCATTCAACTCCGGGTCTGCAAGTTGCTGCCACCACTCGGCGGGCGGCTCGCCCGGCGCAATCTCAGTGGCCGCGCTCGGCGGCATTGAGGGAAAGCTCGCAACGGTATCGGCGGTACTTGCCGGTGGGCCGGCGTAGTTCGGTCCAACCGCCTGGCAACCCGCAAGCATTCCCAGCACGAGTCCAAACGCAGCCTTGGGAATCCGTCTCACGAACTCACTCCAGTCCGCCGCCGCGCGAAGTAGTCCGCACCCGCGCGACACACCACATAGAAAATTGGCGTAAAGATAAGCCCGAAGAAGGTCACGCCCAACATGCCGGCGAACACTGCTGTGCCCAAGGATTGGCGCATCTCCGCACCCGCGCCAGTGGCGAGCACCAACGGCAGCACGCCCATCACGAAGGCGAATGAGGTCATCAGAATCGGGCGCAGCCGCGTGCTCGCTGCGTGCGCGGCGGCGGCTTTTGGATCAAGTCCCGCGCGTTCGGCCTGGCGCGCGAATTCCACAATCAAAATCGCGTTCTTCGCGGCGAGTCCAATCAACACGACGAAACCAATCTGGACCAGGATGTTGTTGTCCATCCCGCGCAGGTTAATGCCGACGATCGAGGCCAGTAAACACATCGGTACAATCAGGATCACGGCGAGCGGCAGCATCCAGGATTCATAGAGCGCCGCCAGCAACAGAAACACAAAGGCGACCGCCAGCCCAAACGCGAGCGGCGCGGTATTACCCGCCAGCTTTTCCTGTAACGCCAAGTCGGTCCACTCATAGCCATAGCCTTCCGGCAGCACCTCAGCCGCGATTTTCTCCACGGCGGCGATTGCCTCACCCGTCGAGACACCAGGTGCCGGCACGCCCTGCACTTCGATCGCCGAATACAGGTTGTAGCGCGAGACACGATGCGGGCCGGTGATATCACGCAACGTGGTGAGCGATCCCAGGGGCACCATCGCACCGCGATCCGAGCGCGTGCGCAGCTTCAGCAGGTCCTCACGCTGATCGCGATAATCGCCCTCGGCCTGCGCGGTCACGCGATAGGTCCGGCCGAGAAAATTGAAATCGTTCACATAGGCCGAACCGAGATAAACCTCCAGGGTATCGAGCACTCGTTCCGCTGGTACCTGCAATTTTTCTGCTTTGGTGCGATCGATGTCGGCGAAAATCTTCGGTGTGCGGGTGTTGAAAGAGGTAAACACCCGCGCCAGATGCGGATCCGCGTTGCCGCGCGCGATCAATTCCTGGGCGACCTTTTCGAGTTCACGCAAGGTGTGTCCGCCGCGATCCTGCACATAGAGTTTCCAGCCGCCGCCGACACCGATCCCGCGCACCGGCGGCGGCGGAATCACAAAAGCCGTAGCTTCCTTGATTTGGCTGAGACGCTTTTGCGCCTCGGCCACCGTTTGTTCCATCGAACGGCCCATCTTGCGGCGCTCGGCATACGGTTTGAGGGGAGTGAAGATCGCGCCTGCGTTCGGCGCATTGGTGCGCGTGGCGCCATCGAAGCCAGCAAAGCCTGCCGTGTGTTCGACCTCGGGCATGTCCATCAGGAGTTTCACGGCTCGGCGGATTACCTCATCGGTACGCGTGAGCGAAGCGCCAGGCGGCAATTGATAGACGGTGATGATGTAGCCCTGATCCTGCTGGGGAATGAAGCCGGTCGGCGTGCTGCGGAATTCACCTACCGCCAACGCGATCAAGCCACCATAGACCAGCAGCATTAGCGTGGTGATCCGCAACACGCGCGCGGTCAACCAGGCATACCGCTTGCCGAAACTCTCAAAGCTGCGGTTGAACAGCTGCGCGATCAGCGTGAAGGGCGACATCAACAAGGTGCGTAACTTGCCATGTGGCGCGTGCGCGCCATGCGGCCTCAATAAGAGCGCACCGAGCGCGGGCGAGAGGGTGAGCGAGACCAGTGCCGAGATCAGCGTGGCGCTCGCGACAGTCAACGCAAACTGGCGATAAAACGCGCCGGAAATCCCCGCGATAAATGCCGTTGGCACAAACACTGCCGCCAGCACCAGCGCGATTGCAATCAACGCCCCGCTCACTTCATCCATTGTCTTATGGGCGGCTTCGCGTGGGCTCAAGCCTTCAGCGAGATAGCGCTCGATATTCTCGACCACCACGATGGCGTCATCGACCGCGATGCCGACCGCCAGCACCAGTCCAAATAACGTCAGGTTGTTGATGGAAAAACCAAACGCCCGCATCACCGCGAAGGTGCCAATGAGCGCAATGGGGATCGCGACCACCGGAATGATCGCCGCGCGCCAGGACTGCAGGAAGAGCAAAATCACCAGCACCACCAGGACCATCGCCTGCAGGATGCTTAAATAAACTTCGTCCACCGATTGCTCGATGAACTTGGTCGGGTTGAACGCGATCTCGGCGGCCACACCGGGCGGCATGTCCACTTTGATGGCTTCAATTTCCGCCTCGATCCTGGCCACCGTCTCCAAGGCATTCGAGCCGGGGCGCTGAAAGGTCGGAATCGGTAACGCGGGCTTGCCATCCAGGTAGCCAATGGTCGAATAATCCTGTGCGCCCAACTCCACGCGGGCGACATCTTTCAGGCGCGTCACCCGTCCACCGGTGCTTCGTTTGACCACGATATCGTTGAACTGGGAGGGCTCGATGAAACGCCCCTGTGCTTCGATCGGCAGCTCAAACGCGGCCGGCGCCGACATGGGCTGCTGATTAAGCGTGCCGGAGGCCACCTGCACATTGTTCTGGCGCACCGCGTCTACTATCTCGCTCGCCGTCAAATCACGCGCGGCGGCGCGTTCGGGATCGATCCAGATCCGCATCGAGTAGGCGCGTTCGGCAAAAATACTGAACTGACCGACGCCTTTCAGGCGTGCGAGACGATCAACCACCTGGGTGCGCGCGTAGTTGGAAAGATAGGTGCCGTCGCGCGAACCATCCGGTGAATACAGATGCAACGACATCAACATATCGGGCGAATTCTTGACGACATTCACGCCGAGTCGTCGCACATCTTCGGGCAAGCGCGGCACTGCAATGGCGACCCGGTTCTGCACCAGCACCTGCGCGTGATCGAGATTGGTGCCGATTTCAAAGGTCACGCTGATGATGAGCCGGCCATCACCAGTGGCGGATGACTGCATGAACAGCATGTCATCCACGCCATTGATTTCCTGCTCAAGTGGCGTCGCCACCGTCGCGGCAATCGTCTCCGCGCTGGCACCCGGATACATGGTCGTCACCTGGATGGTCGGCGGCACGATATCCGGATACTGCGCCACCGGCAGTGAAAAATACGCAATGGCCCCGACCAGGGTGATGAGGATAGAGATCACCGCCGCGAAGATCGGTCGCTCAATAAAGAAATGCGAGAAGCGCATGCGCGATCAGGGCGCGCTGGCAGGGGTGGCGGCGACTTCTTCTGGTGTCACGGCTTCGCCGGCACGCGCTCGCTGCACCCCATTCACGACGATGCGCTCGTCCGCAGTGAGTCCGCTGCGTACCACGCGGAGACCCTCAATCAATGGTCCCAGAGTCACCGGTCGCGCTTCAATCACATTCTCCTTGCCGACCACCATCACAAGCTTACGCGCCTGATCGGCGACTACTGCCTCATCGGGAATCAGTACCGCGTCGTGATCGGCCTCGCCTAACAGCCGCAAGTGCCCAAACATGCCGGGCAACAAGACGTGATCAGGATTCGGAAAAGTGGCGCGCCCGCGCATGGTGGCGCTATCGCTATCGAGTTCGTTATCGACGAAGGTCATGCGCCCCCGGTGCGGCCAGCCTTGTTCATCGAGCAATTTCGCCTCGACCGGATTGGCCATCTCGCGGGAGGAATGGCGGGTGCCGGCGGAAGCGAGTCGCGTGTAGCGTAGAAACTCAGTCTCCGAACCCTCGAACTCAAGTTCGATGGGATCCAGGGTCACAATGGTGGTGAGCACTGTGGAATCGGCGCTGCCGCCTGCGATCAGGTTGCCGATATCAATGCGGATATCGGAGGCGAGCCCGCTCATTGGCGCACGAACTTCGGTAAAACTTAAATTGAGTTCGGCCAGACGCAGCTTGGCGCGCTTCCCATCGACCTCCGCTTGGGCGGAATCGCGCCGCGCGCGTCGCTCCTCCAGCGTTTCGCGGCTCATCGCGCGCGAGGATTCCAGGCGTTCGCCACGCTCAAATTCAAGTTGCGCAACGCGCAGCGTGGTGCTGACTCGGGCGACCTCGGCGCGCGCACGCGCCACCTCTGCTTCGAACGGCCGGCGATCGATCACGAACAATAACGCGCCCTGTTCGACCTGTTGACCCTCGGCCAAATGTACGGCCTCCAGATAACCCGATACGCGGGCGCGCACTTCCACTCTCCGTTGTGCGACAAAGCGGCCGGTATATTCATCCCACTCGGTAATTTTCTTGGCGACCGGCTGGGCGACGGTCACGGTGGGCGGCGGCACGGGTTCGGCGGCAGGAACCCTGTTCGCGAACCCACCGAGCAGTCCCGCTAGTGCAAGCGAGCGCAGAATTCCTGATGAGCAACGGCGTGTCAGTATCACTGGCATGAGATTTGAGATGACCTTTTGGTGCATGCGCGCCGAAGTGGACGAACTCCCCGATTATCGCAGAAGGTGCAGGCGAGTTCGATTGCCCCACAATTAATCGCTTGCAGTTGAGCGTAGGGCGGAAAAGCGCAGCGCCTTCCGCCGAATGAGCGGCACTTCAATGGCGCATTAACAATGAAATCTTTCCGACCAGGCCTGCGGCGGAAGGCGCTACGCTTTTCCGCCCTATTTGAAGATCTTGTTCGACCGGCCAAAACCGCGCTTGCGCACCACAAGCGCTTCACCCCGCAACTGGCTACACTCCCGAGGCCAGTTCCCCAGGTACCCCCGATGATTCATCGCAGCCCGCTACCGGATGTTGTGATTCCTGAACTCAGTTATCCCGCCGTGGCGCTGGCCAAGGCCGCTGCCCTCGGCGAGCGCGCGGCTTTCATTGATGCCTCAAGTGGCCGCGCGCTGACTTATCGAGATCTGCTGCGGCAGGTGCGCGGCGTGGCGGCAAGTCTGGCGGCGCGCGGCTTGCGCAAAGGGGAGGTGTTCGCCATTGCGCTGCCGAATTGTCCGGAGTTTGCGGTGGCGGTTTATGCGGTGACTTCACTGGGCGGCATCGTGACCACCGTCAATCCGCTCTACACACCAGCGGAAGTGGCGCATCAGCTGCAGGATTCAGGCGCGCGCTATCTGCTCACGTTGCCGACCTTACTCGACACTTATCGCCCCACACTGGCCGACGTCCCGCTGACCCATCTCTTTGTACTCGGCACCGCAGCAGGTGCCACGTCACTGGCCGAACTCGCCATGTGCCCGGACACCCCGCCCGTGGTCGCGATAGATCCGCGCCGCGACATCGCCTTTCTACCGTATTCGAGCGGCACCACCGGACTGCCAAAGGGCGTGCTGCTCAGTCATTACAATCTGGTGGCGAACCTCTGCCAGATCACCCACGGGCCGAATCAATTCAAAGACGGCGAAGTGATTGCCGGCGTGCCGCCGATGTTTCATATCTATGGCATCGCGCTCTATCTCGGGGTATCGCCGTCGATTGGCGGCACTGTCATCAGCCAGACGCGCTTCGACTTCGGGCAGTACATCGAAGCGATTGCGCGCTATCGGGCGACCTTCGTCGTGGTAGTGCCGCCGGTCGCGCTCGGCCTGCTGCATCACCCCACCATTTCGAACTACGACTTGACCTCGGTGCGCATGATCGTGTCCTCCGCCGCACCTTTGCCGAGCGCGATCGCGAACGGCATTGAAGAGCGCCTCGGCGTAAAAGTCCGCCAGGGTTTCGGCATGACCGAGCTCGCGGGTGCGAGCCATGTCCAGCGCCCGGACGATCCGCCAGAGTCGGTGGGTGTCGCGCTGCCCAATGTCAGTTGGAAGGTGATCGATCCCGTCAACGGCGCACTGCTCGGGCTCGGCGCGCAAGGCGAGATTTGTATCCAATCTCCGGCCTTAATGCAGGGCTACCTGCAGCGCCCTGAGGCAACCGCGGCCACCATCGATAGCGACGGCTGGCTGCATACCGGGGATCTCGGCTATGGCGATGCGCAGGGTTGCTGTTTCCTGGTCGATCGCCTGAAGGAATTGATCAAATTCAAAGGCTATCAGGTAGCACCCGCCGAACTCGAAGCCGTGTTGCTCAGTCATCCGGCGGTGGCCGATGCCGGCTGCATCCCGTGGCCCGATGACGAAGCCGGTGAAGTGCCCATCGCCTACGTAGTCCTGCGCGGCGAAGTGGACGCTGCAACCCTGCTGGCCTATGTCGCCGCGCGAGTCGCGCCTTATAAGAAACTGCGCAGGATCGAATTCATCGACGCCTTACCTAAATCTCCCGCCGGCAAATTGCTGCGGCGAGTCCTGGTGGAGCGCTCGCGCCGCGCGAACTGACTGGCGCTGCGATAGACAGTTGGGATTCGCGTTACTCACCCCATCAATTTGGAAATCTTCCCCGACCGATGTCCCCATACACTGGTGCGATCAAATGTGCGGGTCGTCCACCCGGCCTCGACCAGATCAAAATTCGACCAGCCGATCTCGATCGAGACGCGCGCTGGCGTCGCGGCATAAAAGGAAATCGCGTGGTCGTTAGGATGCTGCCCGAGCGAGTTGCGAAGCGGGTACGGCGACTCGATAAACCGATCGTAGGCGCTACCCACATCTTCGAATTCCTGCATTTGCAGGAAGAAGTGATCGATATTCTGCGGCAGCTCGGTCTCCACCAAGGCCACCGAATGATGACGCGCGTTGGCGTGTAGAAACATCGCGCGCAGCGCACTGCCATCGGGATTCGGAATAAAGATGTAGTCGCTCACGCGCAAGCCGAGAATGTCGCAGTACAGCGCCCGCGCGGCGGCGAGGTCGGGATGTCCTGCCACGTAATGACCGAGCCCCTTGGCGCCAGTCACGAAGCTGCCGTGGAGCCCGGTCTTGCACGGTGTCAGTGCGAGTGCCGGCGCGCAGAAGAGTTCGAGAGGATTGCCGGCCGCATCGGCAAAGCTGATAAATTCATCCACGCCGCGTAGGCGCGCAGCCTCGGTGCTACCGCACGTGACCGCATACCCGGCGCCCGCTAAGCGCGCGGCCAAGGTTTCCAGCGCGCGGCTGTCTGCCACTTCCCAGCCCGCATAGATCAGATCATCGCGCGCACCAGGCGTGAAAATGAGGCGCCGCGTATGAGCGTCCATTCGCGCCGTCAGGAGCGCTGGGCTGTGCCGCTCCATGTGGAGTCCCACCAGATCGCGCCCGAAGGATTCCCATGCCGCGAGGTCGCTGACCTCGAATCCGCAATAACCGAGCCGGAGGACTGTACTCATCTGAAATTTTCCTTTGCTTGCCTGACGGCCACCACCTTGAGAACACTACACGGCGTATCGTCGTATTCATAGGGCGGAAAAGCGCAGCGCCTTCCGCCGCACATGGTCACCTCTCAAACCCCGTCATCCCGGAAAGTGCGCAGCATTTATCCGGGATCCATCCTCTCCATCGAGCGCCCAGGGATCCCGGGTCTTCGCCCGGGATGACGGAATCAAACATCGGCCTGCGGCGGAAGGCGCTGCGCTTTTCCGCCCTATTCACTCCTCGCTATTCACCCCTCGCTTCGCTTAAATCTTGCTATAACAAGGCCACCTCCCTAGTCTCGTTTGAAGTTACTGCGATAGAGAATCCCAAGCATGTCCGACATCCTCGAAATTCCCGTTCTGATCGCCGGTGGCGGACCGGTCGGGACCACCCTGGCGCTCGATCTCGCGGCGCGTGGCATCGCGTCTATCGTGCTCGAAGAACGACTCGCGATGCCACCTAACCCGAAGTGCAATACGACCAATGCGCGCTCGATGGAACATTTTCGCCGCCTCGGGTGTGCCGATACCATCCGCAAGGTGGGACTGCCGCTCGACCGACCTACCGATGTGGTGTATGCCACGCGCTGGGTCGGCAAGGAGTTCACTCGTTATCGCTTGCGCTCCTCCGGCGACGTGCTGACGCAGCGCCCGGACACAGCTGCAATCGACGCGTACTGGCCGACACCCGAGCCACAGCATCGGGTCTCCCAGCTCGCGATGGAGCCGGTGGTGCGCGCGCATCTCCGGCAATTTCCGCATTGTGATTATCGCGAAGGCTGGCGCTTTCTGTCCTTCACGCAGGACGCTGGGTTTGTCGAGTGCCTGGTGGAGGAATGTGCGAGCGGCGTTGAGCACCGCATCCGCTGCCGCTACCTGGTATCTTGTGAGGGCGCGCATAGCCGCGTGCGGCGCGCGCTCGAGGTCAACTTCGAAGGTCGCGAGTGTATTTCAAAATTCTGTACCACCTATCTCCGCACGCCGGACCTCAACCGGCGCTGGCCGCACCAACCGGCCTGGATGCATCGCATTTATAACGCGGATGGCGAGAGCCATATCATCGCGATCGATGGCAAGGATCTCTGGTTACACCATTCGGTCCTGGGCCCGGATGGCGATCTTGACGCACACGATCACCGGCCCGCAATCAAACACGCTTTCGGCGCGGATATCGCCTACGAGGTGCTGGGTCAGGAACGTTGGATTGCGCGCGCGTTGGTAGCCGAGCGCTATCGTAGCGGCCGCGTGTTTCTCTGCGGTGACTCGGCCCATGTGTGGATCCCGATGGGTGGCTTTGGCATGAACGCGGGCATCGAAGATGCCGTGAATTTAGCCTGGAAGCTGTGGGCCACGTTGGGCGGTTGGGGATCGTCCTCGCTGCTCGACAGTTACGAAGCAGAACGGCGCTCGATCGGACAATTGGTGGCGGGCTCGGCGGCGAAAATCTTCGAAGACCTTTATCGAATCCCCGTGCAAGACCCTTTAATCGAAGCTGACGGACCGGCGGCCGACGCGCGTCGCGCGGAGATCGGGGCCCTGATCACCCAGCACAATCTCGCTGAGTTCGACAGCATCGGCATGCAGCTCGGGGTGGCTTATCTCGAGTCACCAATTATCTGTTATGACGGCGCAACCTTACCGCCCTTTGCGATCAATCATTATGCGGAGTCCTCCTGTCCGGGCGTGCGGGCACCGCATTTCTGGCGTGCGCCTGGGCGAGCACTCTTTGATGACTTTGGACCAGGTTTCACCTTGCTGCGGATCGGCGCGCAGGCCCCGGCTGCAGATTCTCTCAGTGCGGCGTTCGCCACGCGCGGCGTTCCACTTAAAGTCCTGAACCTGGACGAACCTGTCGCGCACGAAAAATATCAAGGCTATCCACTGGTGTTGATTCGACCCGACCAGCACATCGCGTGGCGCGCGATGACGGCACCCGAGGATGCTTTGGCCGTGGTCAACACCGTCACTGCATTTGCCCATCACACAAATTAAGGACCGCATCATGCAAGAAATCATCGCCCGTAAATTGGCCACTGGCCTGCTCTTCGGCGAAGGCATTCGCTGGACTGGGAGCGCGATAGTGCTGTCGGACATGCTCGGTCAGCGAGTGGTGCGCGTGGATCCGGAAACAGGCACGGTCACCACCTTGCTCACAGTTGAGAATCAACCGAACGGGCTGATCGCGTTGGCGAACGGTGACCTGCTGATCAATTCAATGTTCGATTGCAAACTCCTGCTGCTCTCTGCGGGCAAGGTCACTGAATACTGCGATCTGTCCGCGCTCGCCACGGGCTATCTCGGCGACATCGTCGATGATGGTCGCGGTGGCTACTATGTGGATGATGTCGGCGCGCGCGTACTCCATGGTGAAAAGCCCGCGCCCGGTCGCTTGATTTACGTCGCGCCTGATCGTCGCGCGACCGTCGCCAAAGAACCCCTGGCCTTCGCCAACGGCGTGGTCATCTCACCCGATGGCAAGCGCCTGTATCTGGCTGAGACCATGACTTCCTCGATCAAGGTCTACGACATTTTAAACGCCGGCACCCTCGGCGAGGGCAGGCCCTTCGCGAATTTCACCGGCGTGAGCCGCATTGATGGCATGACCATGGATGGCGACGAGGGGTGCTGGGCGTGCCTGCTCGATTCTGATCGCGTGGTGCGCGTGGCGCAGGGCGGCGCCACCACCCATGCCGTGGTCATTCCAGGCGGTGAGCCGATTGCTTGCACCATAGGTGGTAAGGACGGTCGCCAAATGTTCATCACCGCCATCGAGGCGCTCGCTGGCAAAAATATTTTTGAAGAGATGATGGCGAAACGGGTACGCGCCAATGTATGGACTGCTGAGATTCCCTTCGCCAAGGGCACGGCACACCCATGAGGAGCCCCTGGCCGGCTATTATCTGCAAAGCTCGCGTGGGCTCATGACTGAAATCGCAGCGGCTGCCGCCGCGCTGGACGGTGAGCGCCTCAGTCGTGCGGTGCAGATGCTGAAGCCGAGCAGCGCGAATCTCGGCGCTGAATCCTGCGCGACCAAGTGCGCAGAACTCGAAGCGCGCGCCGTCGCTTGATCTGAGGCGGGGCTTGCTCATTCGCAGGCGCAATGCGCTAATCGCTCTCATGTCCATCGAGCAACCCCCCGTCTCAATTCCCTACGCGACGCTTTCTGCGCGCGCTTTGCGTGGCGTGGTTGAAAGCTTCGTGCTGCGTGAGGGCACCGACTACGGCACGCACGAGTTCACTTTGGAAGAGAAAGTCGCACAGGTGCTACATCAACTGGAACGCGGCGAAGCGGAAGTGATGTTCGATCCGGAATCGAACACCGTGGATATCGTTTGCCTGTACATTGGCAGTCGCTCTTAAGAGCGACTTAAGCTTTGGATTGCAGTATTCGGCATTCCGATTTATGTTTCTGGCGTCGCTGACCGTGCTCCTGCTCGCTGGCTTTGCACGGTATATGCGATTCTCGAGCGGGATTCAGCGCAGCCCTGCCATTCCATTGGCCTACCATTGACGATAACGCCCGGTATCGAGATGCACAAAGTCTGACGCGGGATAGTAGCCGACACCGCCGCGCCGAAGTGCCGCGGCCATTTCGCGCAGCCTGGCCGTCTTAATGCCGGGAATGCGCACATCAATCGCACGCCCTGCGAGATGCAGACTGGCAGTGGCAACCCCGCTGCTTGAGTGTTGCAGCATCTCGTTAGTGGCCGGACTGCGATAGCCCGAAATGACGCCAAAGGGCGCATCGCAGCCCAACGTGCATTGCACGTCGTGCAGATAATCCAGCAGTGCGGGATCGATGAGGTGAAGATCCCCCGTGCGGAAATCGCGCAGTACATGATTCACCGCAGCCAGCGCTTCCGCCACATAGTGCCCGTCACGCCAGTAAGTCACGGTCAGCGCTTCACCCGTGTGGGTGTGCGCGAACGATAACGTGCGCGGGCTGCTTGCCGCCCACACGGGAGTTACCAGCAACACGCCGGCGGCGGCGCTCACGCCTAGAAAGGTCCGGCGAGTGTATTGTGAATAATGGGGCATAGAACGCTACTCGCAGCTGGGAGAAGAAATCGGAGTATAAGTGGCGACCGGATGAATCTACCACGCTCTTACCTTCGACGGCGATTCGTGTGGACGCGCCGGTCGCCTGGCCGGACATACGGACTGGCATGTGGCTGGCTGCTACTGCTGGTGAGCGTGGCGCACGCGGATACGCTCACCGAAACGCAATCGCACCTGCGAAGACTGCTCACCCAATTTGATCCTCTGCGCATCGCGGAAATCGATATTCGCGCGCTGCGCCTTATTCGTCGGGTCTATGCGGCGCGCAACTATCTGCCGCTGTGGTCGGAACCGACCCGACTCGCCTTGAATGCGGCGGCGCTCAGCAGTGTGGAAGATGGACTTCAGGCCAGGGATTATCCGCAACCCACGCTCACGATCTCTGCAACATCGCCGCCGGTCGCGCGCGCCGCGCAGGAGATCCTGCTCACTGAAAGTCTGACCCGGCTCGCCTACAGCCTGCGCTTCGGCAAGGCGAATCCACGCGCACTCGATCCGCATTGGAACTATGCGCGCGCGCTCGGCGCGACAGATCCGGTGGCGTGGCTCACCAAAGTCATCACTAATGGCGATTTGGCCGTGGCGCTCGCCGCGTTGCGCCCGTCTGGGCCGTACTACGGCGGGCTCCGCACTGCGCTCGCGGTGTATCGCTTAGCGGAGACGGCGCCCTGGCCTACCCTCAGCGCCGGGCCCACGCTCAAACCCGGACAACACGATCCGCGCATCGCTGAACTGCGGGCACGACTGCTCGCGGGCGGCGATTTGCGCGCAACGCCGGTGGTCGAAGCGCTGCGCTACGACGACGCACTGGTCGCCGCAGTCCAAGTCTTCCAGGCGCGGCACGGGTTGGCCATCGATGGCGCGGTGGGCAACGCGACGCTTAACGCACTGAATGTTTCGCGCGCTGCCCGCATTGACACCCTGCGCGTGAACCTCGAGCGTGTACGCTGGATTTTTCACGACCTGAGTGATGAGTTCGTCGCGGTCAATATTGCCGCGTTCTATGCGGCTTATGTGCAGGATGGCCAGATCCGCTGGCAGGCAAGAGTCGTCGTCGGGCGCCCTTATCGACAAACCCCGATCTTCAAATCGCAGATCACTTACCTGGAACTCAATCCCACGTGGACGGTGCCGCCCACGATTCTGGCCGAGGATATCCTGCCAGCGATGCGTCACAACCTGGGCTATCTGGCGCACAAAAAACTCCAGGTGCTGGACCGCGACGGAAGGATCCTCGATCCAACCAACCTCAACTGGTCGCACCTGCCTGCGCATAACTTTCCGTACGTGCTGCGCCAACCGCCCGGCGACGACAATGCCCTGGGCCGAGTTAAATTCATCTTTCCAAATCCGTATGCGGTGTACTTACACGACACGCCGGCGCGCGAATTATTTGCAGCCCCGGCGCGCAGTTTCAGTTCAGGTTGCATTCGGCTTGAGCGGCCGTTCGAACTCGTCGAAATTTTGCTGCGCGATAATCCGCGCTGGACACCAATCGCGCTCGCGGCGGCGGCGGCGACTGGCACACCGCAACGGATCACGTTGCTGAAGCCGCTCACGATCATGCTGCTCTATCTCACCGCATTTCCAGACGACACGGGCGACATGCAATTTCACGACGATATTTACGCCCGCGACGCTGCCGTGCGTGCGGCGTTGGACGCACCGTTTGAATTCAGCGCGCCGGACGATTTCGTGGCACGCACAGCCATCCGGTTTAAAAATTCGGGAAAGGTTGCCGCCAGTGATCCTTAATCCTCCGGCGAGCATTGCCCAGATGAACGATCGACGAAGCCGAGGCGCGTGAATGGGCGCGCATCATCGTGCCACCTATTGCCACCACAGTTCGTGTGCGTATTCCACATCACGATAGACAAAGACGAAAATCCCGGTCAAGGCGACCAGAATCCCCGCGGCGGCCAGCAACCAGCCCCCGGTGAAGGGCCGCGCCAGCAATGCAGCCCGCCGCGTGAACTGCTTGCGGGAGACTGCGCGCGCGCTGACCAAGTTCGCTTAAGGATCGGCGATTATGTTGGCACTTAGAACTCTCACCGCAATGGACCAGCTGGAGGGTATCGATCACACCTCTTTCGAAGCCCAGCAGCAGAAAACAGAGTTCACCGCAGAATGAACTTTCTGTTACGCTGCGCTGCGACAATCAAGCAAAAAATCACTGTCACGCATCACGCGACATCACTCACTGAGCCCCCATGAACCGACGTAAATTCACCCTCAACTTGCTCAGCACCTGCATGCTCGCCACCTTCGCCCCCGCCCGCTTGGGCTACGCCGCACCGCTGCTGGCGGATGCGCGGCCATTTTCGGTGGACTTATTGCGCAAACGCGCCCGGCAACTCTCTCTGCATCCCTATCAAGCGTCGCGCGACTCGTTGCCCGCGGTGCTCAATGAACTTACTTACGATCAATATCGCGATATCCGCTTCCGGCCAGCGGAAGCGCTGTGGGCTGAGCGCGAGTTCAGTGCGCAGTTCTTCCATCCCGGTTTCTACTACAAAACGCCCGTACGCGTGTTCCAGGTTGCCAACGACGCCGCGCGCGAACTGCGCTTTAACCCCGCCTTGTTTGATTACGGTGCGAATGCGTTCAACGCCGCGCGCTTGGAGGACAACCTCGGCTTTGCGGGATTTCGGATTCATCATCGGTTGAATTATCCGGAGGTGGTGGACGAACTCATTGCGTTTCTAGGCGCAAGTTATTTCCGGGCGCTCGGACGCCACATGCATTATGGCTTATCGGCGCGCGGTCTCGCGATTGGCACTGCCTCTGATGTCGGCGAGGAGTTCCCCGTATTTTCCGAGTTCTATCTTGAGCAACCGGTCGATGCCAACAGCCTGGTCATTCACGCCCTGCTCAACAGCCCGAGCCTGACTGGCGCCTATACCTTCACGATTCGGCCTGGCGATGACACCATCATCGATGTGGTGATCTCACTTTATACCCGCCGCAAAGTCGCTCAGATCGGAATTGCGCCGCTCACCAGCATGTTTTTCTTTGGTGCCAATGATCGCAGTGGGGTCGATGATTTTCGCCCCGAAGTCCATGACTCGGATGGCTTGCTGATTTGGAATGGCAGTGGCGAATGGCTGTGGCGAGCGCTCGTCAATCCAGAGCGCTT
>CAMATU010000015.1 GCA_945861225.1 Klebsiella pneumoniae | reverse complement strand
CGGCGACATTTTCAGTCACTGTGGTGCCCGCGCCAATAGTCGCACCACGGCCGACGGTGACTGGCGCGACAAGTTGTGTATCCGAACCGATGAAGGCATCGTCCTCAATCACTGTGCGATGCTTAAAGGCCCCGTCGTAATTACAAGTGATCGTGCCTGCGCCCACATTTACGTTGCGGCCAATCTCACTATCGCCAATATAACTTAGATGATTAACCTTGCTGCCAGCCGCGATCGTGGATTTCTTTATCTCGACGAAGTTCCCTACGTGGACCTCTGGTCCGAGCTCGGTTTCTGGCCGAATCCTCGCGAAAGGTCCGATGCGCGCGTCACGACCGATCCGCGCATTCTCGATCACCGAGTTCGCAAGAACTTCCACTCCATCCCCTAAAACCGAATCGCTGATCACGCAATTTGGTCCGATGACAACACCCTCACCAAGCCGCACATCGCCGCTGAAAACGCCGTTGATATCGAGGGTGACATCCTGACCACAGGTAAGGGTACCCCGGATGTCGAGTCGGCTAGGATCCAGCACTGTGACGCCCTGGGTCATCAGCGCCTCTGCTTGCACGCGCTGGTATGCGCGTTCGAGTTCAGCCAGTTGTACGCGATTATTAACGCCAGTCACTTCGTTTACATTATTGGCCGCCACCCCGACGACTCGCACGCCGGAACTCACCGCCATTGCGATGCAGTCCGTCAAATAATACTCACCCTGCGCATTGTCATTCGTTAGTCGCGGTAGCCACTGATGCAGATATTCTCCACGCACCGCGAGAATGCCGGTGTTTACTTCTGTGATCGCGAGTTCCGCCTGGGTCGCGTCCTTATGTTCAACGACGCGCGCTATGTCGCCGTGATTATCGCGGAGGATTCGGCCATATCCGCTGGGATCAGGTAGCATGACAGTCAACATAGAAAAGCCGCTTTCTTCTGCCGCCGCGAGCAGACTTCGCAAAGTAGACGTCGAAAGCAGTGGCACATCGCCATAAAGAATTAGCACAAAGGCATCGCGCGGTAACGCAGGAAGTGCCTGACTGACAGCGTGCCCTGTGCCGTGCTGTTCACGCTGTTCGACCCAGCTAATCTCACGTCCCGCGTAGTACTGTTTCAGCTGATCGCCACCATGCCCATAAATGACCACCGGCGTGGTCTTGGTGAGCGCGGCAGCCGAATCAAGCACGTGACCAACGAGCGGCTTGCCAGCGAGTCGGTGCAATACTTTGGGCACTTTGGAGTACATCCGCTTGCCCTGTCCCGCTGCCAAAATGCACACGCAGAGATTCATTCAGTTGCGCCTTTCTTGTCCTCGGTCGAGCTTAAGTGAGCGTGATCGAAAAGGTCATGTCACCGTTGGTGACGCGACTCCTGCATTTGATTCTCGCCTGCAGAGCAGCCCCAAACAAGCGCGCTGCTCTAAGTGCGGGACCTAGTCGCGACGGCCTTCGCCACGCGAGCTTGGTCTATTTAGCGGAAAAATGTCGACAAGGTGGAGTGCAACGTCACCCACAGCGGATGAGCGCGCGGGTACGTAGGGCCGATTTAGCTGCCGCGTCGGCGGAGGCGCTGAATGGTGAGTAGCTGTGCTGCCAATTCCGCAAGCTCTGCCTGCGCTTTAGAGACGTCCAATTCACCGGAACGGTCTTTAAGCGTGTCCTCAGCTTCTTGCTTGGCTTTCAGGACTGCCGCTTCATCTAAATCATGCGCCCGGATCGCCGTATCGGAAAGGACGGTCACCACCTTAGGTTGCACTTCGAGCATCCCGCCCGACACATAGAAGGCTTGCTCTTCGCCACTGGTGAGCTGGACCCGAACTTCGCCTGGCGCCATCCGTGTTAGGAGCGCTGCATGACCCGGCGCAATGCCCACCTCGCCGAGTAGCGCGGGCGCGAACACCATCGCGGCTTCGCCTGAAAAAATTGCGCGCTCTGCGCTGACAATGTCAACTTTGATGGTTGCCATGGAAGTTCCTTCGGGCGC
This sequence comes from Klebsiella pneumoniae, assembly GCA_945861225.1. Classification (GTDB taxonomy): domain Bacteria; phylum Pseudomonadota; class Gammaproteobacteria; genus CAIKBL01. The sequence goes on along the minus strand of CAMATU010000015.1, from coordinate 34,328 downwards.
CGCTTAGAGAGTCTTGGCCTTTTCGACCGCATCTTCGATCGTGCCGACCATGTAGAACGCCTGTTCCGGCAGGTGATCGTACTCACCGGCCACAATCGCTTTAAAGGCACGGATGGTGTCCTTAAGCGACACATACCGCCCCTTCGCGCCGGTGAACACTTCGGCGACGAAATATGGCTGCGAGAGAAAACGCTGAATTTTGCGCGCACGCGCCACGGCCAGGCGATCTTCTTCCGACAACTCATCCATGCCGAGAATCGCGATGATGTCGCGCAATTCCTTATAACGCTGCAAAGTGCCTTGCACAGCACGTGCGGTTTCGTAATGTTCTTGCCCGACGACCAACGGATCGAGCTGGCGACTGGTGGAGTCGAGCGGATCGACGGCGGGGTAGATTCCGAGTTCGGCGATTTGCCGCGATAACACCACAGTCGCATCCAAGTGCGCGAACGTCGTGGCCGGCGAAGGGTCTGTCAGATCGTCCGCAGGAACATAGACCGCTTGAATCGAAGTGATCGAGCCCGTCTTGGTGGACGTAATACGTTCTTGTAAACGACCCATTTCCTCAGCCAACGTTGGCTGGTAACCCACCGCCGAAGGCATTCGCCCAAGCAACGCCGAGACTTCAGTGCCCGCCAACGTGAAACGGTAGATATTGTCGATGAACAACAAGACGTCTCGCCCTTCATCGCGGAATTTTTCTGCGAGCGTAAGACCGGTGAGCGCTACGCGCAGCCGATTGCCCGGCGGCTCGTTCATCTGGCCATAGACCAAGGAGACCTTGTCGAGAACGTTTGAATCCTTCATTTCATGATAGAAGTCGTTTCCTTCACGGGTCCGCTCGCCGACGCCAGCGAACACCGAGAAGCCGCTGTGCTCGATCGCGATGTTACGAATCAACTCCATCATGTTCACGGTCTTGCCGACGCCAGCACCACCGAATAATCCGACCTTACCGCCTTTCGCGAAGGGACAGATCAAGTCGATCACCTTAATCCCGGTTTCAAGCAGCTCGGTGGCGGGCGACAAATCCGTAAACTTCGGTGCTTCGCGATGGATGGACATCATCTCCGTGGTGTCAATCGGTCCCGCCTCGTCGATTGGCTCGCCTAGCACATTCATGATCCGGCCGAGTGTTTTCTGGCCGACGGGCACCGTGATCGGCGCACCGGTATTGGTCACCGTCATGCCACGCCGCAAACCGTCGGTGGTCCCCAACGCAATCGTGCGCACCACGCCATCCCCGAGTTGCTGCTGAACTTCAAGCGTGGTCGACCCATCGGCAACTTTCAGCGCGTCGAAAATTCTGGGAACCGAAGCAGTGGGGAATTTGGCATCGATGACCGCCCCAATGATCTGAGAAATGGTTCCTGTGCTCATGCGATTCGTCCTCTGTAGAAAGGTGCTATTCGGTAATCAAAGCGGCGCACGTCAAACAGCTGCGGCGCCGCTGACGATCTCAGCCAATTCCTGCGTAATCGCAGCCTGGCGGGCTTTGTTGTAGATCAGTTGAAGTTCTTTAATGAGCTTGCCGGCATTATCGGAGGCGCTCTTCATGGCCACCATCCGCGCAGCCTGCTCGCAGGCGATATTTTCGACGACCCTTTGGTACACCAGGGATTCGATGTAGCGCGCGAGCAAGTGCTCCATCACTTCCTTCGCTTCAGGTTCGTAGAGATAATCCCAGTGATGGGTCAAGTCGCTGTCGGCCGCTGCTTTGAGTGGCAGCATTTGCTCGAGATCCGCCTTCTGTGTCATCGAATTCACGAAATCATTGGAGGCGACGAACAGTTGGTCGATCGTGCCGGCCATATAGGCATCCAACATGATCTTGACGGTACCAATCAATTGTTCGATATGCGGTTGGTCCCCGATTCGGCTGACCTGGCCGGTAACCCTTCCCCCAATGCGCTGGAAAAATTGCGCGGCTTTGCGCCCGATCGTGCAAAACTCGAATTCCACTTGCTCGGCCTGCCAGTGCTTGATGTGCTGGATTAAAAGCCGAAACAGGTTTGAATTGAGCCCACCGCACAAGCCGCGGTCAGTGGACACCACGATCACGCCCACGCGCTTCACAGGCCGCGAAATCAGAAACGGGTGCCGGTACTCGGAGTGGGCATCCGCGATATGCGCGACCACTGCGCGCATTTTCTCTGCGTACGGGCGGGTGGCGCGCATGCGCTCTTGCGCCTTGCGCATCTTGCTCGTCGCGACCATCTCCATCGCGCGCGTGATCTTCTGCGTGTTCTGAACGCTCGCGATTTTGACTCGGATTTCTTTGCCTACGGCCATGGGAATTTCCTTGCTTCAGGCACTACCAGGTTTGGGTCTGCTTGAAGTGCGCGATTGCTTCCTTGAGCTCGTTATCAATCGCATCGGAAAAATCACCGGTCTCGTTGATATCTTTCATCAGCTGCGCCTTGCTGCTATTCATATAGCCGTGCAAGGCGGCTTCGAACGCACCCACTTTTTTAACGTCCACATCATCGATATAGCCACGGTCAACCGCGTAAAGCGAGACTGCCATCTCGGCCACTGAAAGCGGCGAATACTGCTTCTGCTTCATCAGTTCCATGACGCGCTGGCCGCGATCTAACTGCTTACGTGTGAGTTCATCGAGATCTGATGCGAATTGGGCAAAGGCTGCAAGTTCGCGATATTGAGCCAAGGCCAAGCGAACACCGCCACCCAGCTTCTTGACGATCTTGGTCTGCGCTGCGCCACCGACGCGCGAGACCGACAGACCCGCGTTAATCGCCGGGCGGAATCCCGAATTGAAGAGATTCGTTTCCAGATAAATCTGGCCATCGGTAATTGAAATCACGTTAGTCGGCACGAAGGCCGATACGTCACCAGCCTGGGTTTCAATGATCGGCAGTGCCGTCAACGAGCCGGTCTTGCCTTTCACAGCACCCTTGCTTTCACGCTCGACATAGGCCTCATTCACCCGCGCCGCGCGTTCGAGTAACCGCGAATGGAGATAGAACACATCGCCCGGATACGCTTCGCGACCTGGTGGCCGGCGTAACAGCAGTGAAATTTGGCGATAGGCCCAGGCCTGCTTGGTGAGATCGTCGTAAATAATCAGCGCGTCTTGGCCGGAGTCGCGGAAATACTCGCCCATCGCGCAACCGGAATAAGGCGCGATGTATTGCATGGCGGCAGATTCAGAGGCCGTAGCAGCCACCACAATCGTATGCCCCATAGCGCCGTGTTCTTCAAGCTTGCGAATGACGGTATTAACCGACGACGCCTTCTGCCCGATGGCGACGTAAATACACTTAATGCCGGTATTTTTCTGATTGATGATGGCATCAATCGCTACCGCGGTTTTTCCGGTCTGGCGATCGCCGATAATCAACTCACGCTGCCCGCGACCGACCGGCACCATCGCATCAATCGATTTCAGACCGGTTTGTACTGGCTGCGAAACCGATTTTCGCCAAATCACCCCTGGCGCGATTTTTTCAATCGGCGAACTCAGCGTACTCTCCACCGGGCCTTTGCCGTCGATCGGTTGACCTAATGCGTTGACTACGCGACCGAGCAACGCCTCACCCACCGGCACTTCCAAGATGCGCTTCGTGCAGCGCACGACATCACCTTCACTGATGTGCTGGTACTCACCCATGACCACCGCGCCCACTGAATCCTGTTCAAGGTTCAGCGCGAGGCCAAAGGTATTGCCGGGGAACTCGATCATTTCGCCCGCCATCACGTCCGAGAGGCCGTGAATGCGCGCGATTCCGTCCGACAAACTGACGACGGTTCCTTCGGTACGCGCTTCGGTCGCGAGGTCGAACTCCTGAATCTTCTTCTTGATGAGTTCGCTGATTTCAGTAGCGCTGATTTGCATGCGATGTCCTCGTTCCGGCCTGTGGCCGGGCGTCTAAGCGCCCGCGCGACGTAAGGCTCATTTCCAATTAAACAAATTCGCCAGCTGGCTCAAACCGCCCTTAAGCGAGAGATCAAAGACAGTGTCACCGACGCGGACCACCGCGCCACCGATCAGCGCTTGATCGACGCGCTGCTTTATTTTGACTTGCTTGCCAAGGCGCTTCTCTACCGCGCTCGCGATACGCGCCTCTTCGGCGGCATTCAAGGGGTAAGCGGTCACAATTTCAGCATGGGCGATGTGCTCTGCGTCGGCCCGCTGACGTTCAAATACCAGCGCGATTTCGCTCGCGATTCCGAGGCGTTGTGCGGCATTCAAGACTTTGATGAAGTTTCGAAACGATCCCCCGAAACGCGTGCCACCCAGCTCGAATAACATCTCGACTAGTCGCTCACGACCAATCCGAGGGTCGTGAATCACGCGCCGCATATCAGGATCGGCAATTACCATCGCGAGGAACGCCAGTGCCTCGGACCACGCAGGCAAGGCGCCTTCAGAGCGCGCCTGCTCATAAGCCGCCTGCGCATAGGGCCGCGCTAAGGTGAGATTTTCTTGCATGGCGTGGCTTTGCTTAGAGTCGTGCGCCGAGCTTGTCGAGCACTTCTTTATGTTTCGCCAAATCGACTTCGCGCATTAAAACCTGCTCCGCACCGGCGAGCGCCAATGCCGCCACTTGTCCGCGCAGCGCTTCCCGCGCTTGCTGGATTTCCTGCTCAATGCTGGCATGCGCCGCCGCGATCTGCCGCTCGCCTTCGGATTTGGCCGTCACCTTGGCTTGCTCGATCATTTCATCAGCACGCTTTTGCGCGTTGGCGATGAGATCCTGGCTTTGCTGCTTGGCGCCACTCAGCGCTTCTTGTACGCGGCTCTGTGCCTGGACAAGTTCTTGCTGACCTTTATCCGCCGCTGCCAATCCATCGGCAATTTTTTTCTGGCGCTCTTCCACTGCTTTCATAAGCGGTGGCCACACAAATTGTGCGGTGAACCAAATAAAAATCGCAAACGAGATAGCCTGCGCGAACATCGTGAAATTGATATTCATCGTTGCCGATTCCCCGTCGCTTGAGCTTGGTTTGGGGCCTAGCCCGAAACCACTGCGAGCAGCGGATTGCCGAACGCGAATAACATCGCGAGACCCACGCCGATAATGAAGGAGGCGTCGATCAAACCGAGCAGCAGAAAGACTTTTGCTTGGAGCTGCGGGATAAGTTCTGGCTGGCGAGCAGCGCCTTCCAGAAATCGCGAGCACATGATACCCACGCCGACGCAGGCACCCAGCGCGCCGAGTCCGATCATGAGGCCGATGCCAATGCCTGTGTAGGCTTGAATCATCGCTAAGGCCTGAATATTTTCCATAAACCTTTCCTTTCTTTGCTAGGCAGTACGTTGAATCAGAAACTAAAGTCTGCTCAGTGGCTCTCTTGCGCCATCGCGATGTAGACAATGGTCAGCATCATGAAGATGAACGCTTGAAGTGCGACGATCAGAATATGAAAAATGGCCCACCCAGCAGACAGAATGGCGCCGAACAGTGTGCCCGCGACACCTGTCGCGGCCCACAGTCCCAAGAGCAGAAAAATGATTTCACCAGCGTACATGTTGCCGTAAAGCCGCAGACTGTGAGACAGGGGCTTCGAGATGTACTCAACAAGATTGAACAGGAAATTGAAGATCCATAAAAATGGATTGTTGCCAAACGGGGCGCAGAACATTTCGTGAAAGAATCCACCGACGCCCTTCGCTTTGAAACTGAAGAAAATCATCAGTAGCCATACAGTGAGCGCCAGCGCGAAGGTGGTGTTGACGTCGGCAGTCGGGACCTGGCGCCAATTTTCCAGACCAAAGGCATGACGGTAGATATAAGCCATGATGTCCACCGGCAGAAAATCCATCGCATTCATCAGCAAAACCCACACGAATACCGTCAACGCCAGGGGTGCGATAAAACGGATGTCGCCGTGATAGATACTTTTTGCTTGCTCGTTGACGAAGTCAATCGCGAGTTCGACGAAGGCTTGCCGCTTGGACGGCACACCAGCCGTGGCGCCGCGCACCACCCAGAACAGAAATCCAAAGGCCACCAGTCCCAACAGTGCAGACATCACCAACGTATCCACGTGCAGGGTCCAGAACGGCGAGTCGCCGGGCAAGGTCCTGAATGTCAGATGATGCTGGATGTACCCGGTGGGGGTCAGCGCGTGTGCCGCGTGTTCTGCTGCCATGCTTTACTTGAGTTTCAAAATTTCGAATTCGGTTCGCTTAATTTGCGCGGCCCGGACCAGTCTGCCGCCGGCAGACTGGAGATTCTTACGGGTCCCGTGTAAACCACACTGCCAGCCACTGCGCCTTCAAGGCGACGATCACGCCAATGATGAGCGCCGGCCAGACCATTTTTGCGCCCATCCAGTGCATCACTGCATAGAACGCCACCAAGGTACCGCCCAGTTTGCACATTTCTCCCCCGAGAAATGTCGCGGCGGAGAGGGCCCGCACTTTACGCGCTTTGAGCCACAGGTAGCCCGCCAGCACTGCGTTCGGAAGGGCGACGGCAGCTCCGCCCGCAAACATTGATCGCGCGCTATCAAAATTCATCAGCCACGCAAGCGCACTGCAGAAAATCACCAGACCCCACTGCAGGCCGACTGTGATCAACAGAGACTGCGTCCAGTGGGTGCGGGTCATGGCGCGCCCTGCCGCGCCTCACCTTGCAGTGCAATATCGCAAGGGTGGCGGATTGTAGTGAGATCTGTTTGCACGCGTCAAATACTCAGTCGGCGCAGATCGTTAAACACTGCCGCCGTTGCCGCTCGACGCTTAGCGGATATGCGCCAGGATACCGTCCAGCTCATCGAGTGAGTTATAGCGGATCAGCAATTCACCACGGCCCTTGCGCCCGTGTTTGATGCGCACTGAAGCACCCAGCCGCTCACCCAGTTCCCCTTCAAGTTTCCGGACATTGGGATCTTGGTCGCGCACAGGCGTGTTCGTGGGCGTACCGGCCATGGCCTGGCGGACCAGTTTTTCAGTCGCGCGCACTGACAGGCCGCGCTCGGCTACATGCGAGGCTAAGCGCGCCTGCTCGCCGTGCTGCAAAGAGAGTAGCGCGCGCGCGTGACCCATTTCGAGTTGCCCGGCTTCCAGTAAAGCACGCGCCTCGCTGCCGAGGTCCAGCAGCCGTAACAAATTCGAAACCGCCGCGCGCGACCGACCAATTGCTTCTGCGACGTCCTGGTGGGTCATCCCGAATTCGTTGAGCAGCCGTTGCAGCGCTTGCGCCTCTTCCAGGGGATTCAGCTGTTCGCGCTGGATGTTTTCGATCAGCGCAATGCTCATCACCGTGCGATCGGGAACTGACTTCACAATCGCCGGCAGTTCTTGCAATCCCGCCAATTGCGCCGCGCGCCAGCGCCGCTCGCCCGCGATCAATTCATAACGGCCGCTGTCGCCGAGCGGGCGCACCACGATGGGCTGAACAATGCCTTGCGCCCTGATCGAATCGGCGAGTTCCTGCAACGATTCGGGCTTGATGGTCAGCCGTGGCTGAAACTTGCCACGCTGAATAAGATCAATCGAAAGGTGCCGCAAACTGTCGCCGTGCCGCTCTTCAGGGGTAGGGCGGTCCGCGCCGATGCCGAGTAACGCATCTAGTCCTCGCCCAAGAGCGCGTTTCTTATTCAAGTTATTATCCTGTTTGAACCTAGTTCGCGAGCGCTGCAAGTTGCGCGTCGTCACGCCGCAACATCTCACCGGCCAACGCCAGATAGGCCATCGCACCACTCGAAGATTTGTCATACAGCAGCGCCGGGAGGCCATGGCTTGGTGCTTCGGCCAAGCGCACATTGCGCGGAATGATGGTGCGATAAACTTTTTCGCCGAAATGTTGGAGGAGTTGCTGTGAAACCTGATTCGCGAGATTGTTGCGCGGATCGAACATGGTGCGGAGCAAGCCTTCAATACGCAGCTTGGGGTTCAGGATTTTGCGAATCTTCTCGATAGTTTCGAGGAGCGCCGAAATGCCCTCCAGCGCAAAATACTCGCATTGCGTCGGGATGATCACGGCATCTGCGGCCACTAAGGCATTAACCGTCAGCATATTCAACGCCGGCGGACAGTCGATGATGATGTAGGCGTATTCGGCTTGCATCGGTTCCAGCGCCGCGCGCAGGCGGAGCTCGCGGCCGAGTTCATCGAGCAGGCCCACTTCCGCGCCCGTCAGATCGCCATTCGCTGGCAGCATGTCGTAGCCGGCATCGAGCGCCCTACAGCGCGCGTCCGCCACCGCCACACCGTTGAGGAGTACGTCGTAACTGGAGAGTTTGAGACTGCGCTTTTCGATTCCGCTGCCCATCGTCGCATTGCCTTGGGGATCGAGGTCAACCAGCAATACCGAGCGCTTGGTCGCCGCCAACGACGCCGCCAAGTTCACGCTGGTGGTGGTTTTCCCCACCCCACCTTTTTGGTTGGCTATCGCAAATACCTTGGCCATGCGGGATTCCGGGCTATGTGCTTTTTTTGGAGTACAGTCGAGCGTGGCGGTGTGCTGGTACGAGCAACCACGCGCATCAATGGATTATGGCATAAAGCCGGGCGCAGCTAGTGCTCGCTGGCCACCTGCTGGCGTGTGTGCTCCAGCATCACCAAGTGTCGCGTGCGCCAACCGGGTACCTTCAGCGGGTGCACCGTGCAATTAAAATCATTCGTCGCGAGACCAACCAGTTCGCGCGTGGGATCCTGGCCCTTCATGGCCAACAGACGACACCCGGGCGACTGCAGCGTGGTCGTGGCACGCACAAATTCCTGCACTGAGCCGAACGCTCGGCAGATTATCGTCGCGACTCGGCGCGGTGGCTGCCAGGCCTCCACGCGGGCCGTCACGACTTCCACATTGGGCAACGCTAGCGCAATGCGGGCATGTTCGAGAAAGCGCGCGCGTTTGGCCCGTGGCTCAAGCAGGTACACAAAAAGTTCGGGCTGCACACAAGCGAGTACCATGCCCGGCAGCCCGGCACCACTGCCGACATCAACCAACGTATCGCCTACTACAAAAGGCGCTATTGATAGGCAGTCCGTGAGGTGCTTCGCGATAAACTCAGCTGGCTCCGCAACCCCAATCAGGTTCGTGATCCGGTTCCACTTGAACACTAACTCAACGTACCGCGCGAGCAGTGTCTCTTGGGCGCACGAGAGCGGGAACGCGAGCGTGTGGGCAGCCGCGCGAATAGCATCATTCAGCACCACGGCGCTCAACTATCCGTGCGCAGCGCGTAACGATTGTCGCTTGAGATGCACCAACAGCAGCGAAATTGCGGCCGGCGTGATCCCGGAGATGCGCGTCGCCTGACCCACAGTATGCGGCCGATAACTGGTCAGCTTTGCCACAATCTCATTCGATAAGCCGTGCACTGCGCGATAGTCGAAGTCACCGGGCAAACAAGTGTCTTCATGGCGCTTCGCGCGCGCAATTTCTTCATCCTGACGCGCGAAATAGCCACAGTAGCGCGCATGAATTTCCAGCTGCTCGATCACGGCCGGCGCCGCAACGCCCGGCCCCGCGCCCGGTAGCCGCATTAATGTGGGGTAGTCGAGTTCCGGTCGGCGGAGTAAATCAGCGAGACTCTGCTCCTTGCGCAGCGCCTGCCCCAGAATTGGCACCGCCAACGCTTCCGGCAAGCGCTCGGGGGTCATCCAGGTCGTATCCAGACGGGTTTGCTCAGTTTCGAAAGACTGCCGCTTCTCTTCAAACTGCGCCCAGCGGAGATCGTCGATTAGCCCCAATGCGCGGCCCTGTTCCGTGAGACGCAGATCCGCATTGTCCTCGCGCAAGCGCAGGCGATACTCCGCGCGGCTCGTGAACATGCGATACGGTTCGCTGGTGCCGCGCGTCACCAGATCGTCAATCAACACGCCGATATACGCCTCGTGACGCTGCGGATACCACGGCGCCTGCGCCTGCACTCTCCGCGCGGCATTAATCCCCGCCACCAGGCCTTGCGCCGCAGCTTCTTCGTAGCCCGTCGTGCCATTGATCTGGCCCGCAAAAAACAGCCCCTGGATTGCCTTGGTTTCCAGCCACGGTGTGATTTCGCGAGGATCGAAATAATCGTATTCGATCGCGTAGCCCGGACGCGTGAGGTGCGCCGCTTCGAAGCCCTTGATCGAACGCACCAACTCCCATTGGATGTCGAAGGGCAGACTGGTCGAGATGCCGTTTGGATACACTTCGCGCGTGCCAAGTCCTTCTGGTTCGATGAAGATCTGATGGGCCGTACGATCTGCAAAGCGCATCACCTTGTCTTCGACTGACGGACAGTAACGCGGGCCAGTGCTCTCGATCTGACCGTTGTACATCGGCGAACGATCAATCCCCCGGCGAATGATCTCGTGGGTGCGTTCGTTGGTGTGCGTGATGTGGCACACGGTCTGCGCGGGATGCTGCTCGGCGTGGCCAAGGAAGGAGAACACCGGTACCGGTGTGTCGCCCGCCTGGGCCTCCAGCGCGCGGTAATCAATCGTCGTCCCGTCGATCCGTGGTGGGGTGCCGGTTTTCAAGCGACCGACCGGCAGCTGGCGTTCACGCAATTGCTGAGATAGGCGATTAGCGGGCGTCTCCCCAGCGCGTCCGGCGGGAAATTGCGCGTCCCCGATGTGCACCAGACCGCCGAGGAAAGTCCCGACCGTGAGCACCACCGTAGGCGCTTCAAAGATCAGCCCCATCTGGGTTACCACGCCACGCACGGCATCGCCTTCGACCAGCAAGTCGTCCACCGCCTGTTGGAACAGGGACAGATTCGGCTGCGTTTCCAGCGCGTGTCGGATGTACGTGCGGTAAAGCGCGCGATCGATCTGCGCACGAGTCGCGCGTACCGCCGGCCCCTTGCTGGCATTGAGCCGTCGAAAGTGAATACCGCAATGGTCGGCCGCCACCGCCATAATGCCGCCGAGTGCGTCAATTTCGCGCACCAGGTGTCCTTTGCCAATCCCGCCAATCGCGGGATTACACGACATCGCACCCAGGGTCTCGATGCTGTGTGTCAGCAACAAGGTACGCGCACCCATGCGCGCGCTGGCGAGTGCAGCTTCGGTGCCGGCGTGGCCGCCGCCCACCACAATGACCTCGAAGGACTCGGGATAACGCATGCGGGTGTCGCCTTGTTGTGCTGGGTGCAGGGCGCGCAAGGATAACCGGCACGCGTGTTCCGACCAACTGTTGCTGCGCAGATCTCCTTTATTGAGCCGCTGCAGCAGCGGCTGCTGGCTATCACCGGGCAGGTGGCGCACCGTGGCCGACGAAACTTTTCGCTCCTGCGAGAGTCATTAGCGCAGGGTTGACGGGTTAGAAGCGCTGTGAAAAATTGCGCGCGGCCTGAGGTTCCAACCATCGCGCGCGGCATCGCGTCTGCGCGCAGAAGGAACCAGCGCGCCCCGTCAACCACCCCGGATGCCGGGATATAGAGTCATTCAAAAAAGGAAACACCGCATGGAGAACCTGATCGAGGTGGCGAATCTGCGCAAGCAATTCGGCAACCTTGTCGCAGTGGATGGGGTATCACTGACCATTGGCCGCGGTGAAGTACTGGGATTTCTGGGGCCGAACGGCGCTGGCAAATCGACCACCATGAAAATGATCACCGGTTTCCTGGCCCCAACCAGCGGCACCATCAAGATCTGCGGTCGCGCTTTAGCAGAGGACCCCATCGCGGCCAAAGCGCGCATCGGCTACCTGCCCGAGGGTGCCCCGGCCTACAGCGAAATGACGCCCGCTACTTTTCTCGATTTCATCGGTGACATCCGGGGCATGGGCGCTACTGTCAAAGCTGCGCGAATTCGTGAGGTAGTCGCCAAGATACATTTGGAAGGCGTGCTGAATCAGACCATCGAGACTTTATCGAAAGGTTTCAAACGGCGGGTGGGCTTGGCGCAGGCGATTCTTCACGACCCAGAAATTTTGATCATGGATGAGCCGACCGATGGGCTCGATCCGAATCAGAAACACGAGGTGCGCGCGTTGATCAAGGAGATGGCGCCTAACAAGGGGATCATCATTTCCACCCATATTCTCGAAGAAGTGGACGCAGTCTGTTCGCGCGCCGTGATCATCGCCAACGGCCGTTTGCTGTTCACCGGCACACCGCCCGAACTCGAAGCCCGTTCGCGCTATCACAATGCCGTGACCGTCACGGTGGCATCGCCACTGGCAACGACAATTTCCGCCGCCTTGAGTGCGCTGCCACAGGTGGCCGAGGTTGAAATCACCCGGCCAAGGCCTGAAACCACGCGCCTCACCGCGCTTGCGCGGGATGGTCAGAGCCTATTCGCAACGATTCAACAGGCCGCCCAGGCACAACATTGGCCGGTGCAGGAGATGTTCGTCGAAGGCGGGCATCTCGATGAAGTCTTCCGTTCGATCACCACCGGTGCCGCCAGCACGCCAGAAGGACATCGCTCATGAACCGCGTCATGACCTTAATGCGCCGCGAATTTCGCGGCTATTTCGCGACCCCCGTGGCCTACGTGTTTATCGTGATTTTTTTGTTCCTCACCGGCATCTTCACGTTCTATGTCGGCGGCTTCTACGAACGGAACCAGGCCGATCTCGAGCCCTTCTTCCGCTACCTGCCCTGGCTGTACATGCTGCTGATTCCGGCCATTTCGATGCGGCTGTGGTCGGAGGAGCGAAAGTCCGGCACGATTGAATTGTTGATGACCTTGCCAATCTCGCTAGCGGACGCGGTGCTCGGCAAATTTCTCGCCGCCTGGTTGTTCACCGCCCTCGCGTTGGCGCTGACTTTTCCGCTGTGGCTGACGGTCAACTATCTCGGTGATCCCGATAACACGGTGATCGCCGCTGGTTATATCGGCAGCCTCCTGATGGCGGGTGGCTTCCTCGCTATCGGCTCGTGTGTTTCTGCGCTGACCAAGAACCAGGTGATCGCGTTCGTGATCAGCTTCGTAATCTGCTTTGCATTCAACCTCAGTGGCTTTCCCATCGTGCTCGATTTCTTTCGGGCCTGGGCACCCGCAGTAATCGTCGACACCATCAGTTCGTTCAGCTTTTTGACGCATGCCAGCTCGATTGAGAAGGGCGTTATCGATCTGCGCGATATTGTTTTCTTTGCTTCGCTGATCGGGTTTTTCCTGTATGTAAATATGTTGGCAATCGACGCCAAGAAGAGCAGCTAATCATGAATCGCACTCAAGTTACTTACAGCTTCCTGGTGGCGCTCGCGCTGTTCATTGGCGTCAATATCATCGCCAATGAAACCCTCACCGGACAGCGGCTCGATTTAACCAGCAACAAGCTTTTCACGCTGTCTGCTGGCAGCCGCAATATTGTCAGTCGCCTCGACGAACCGGTCACGCTCCGCCTGTATTTTTCAGCTAAACAGTTTGCTGAGATCCCGCAGTTCCTAACCTATGGAAAGCGCGTGCGCGACTTACTGGAAGAGTATGTGGCTGCCAGTAAGGGCATGCTTCGGCTGCAGGTCATCGAGCCCGAGCCGTTCTCCGAGGCGGAGGATCAGGCGGTCGGCTACGGAATCCAGCAATTACCGATCAGTGCGAACGGCGACATGGGGTATCTCGGCCTGGTTGGCACCAATGCGACCGATCAAGAAATCCCCCTCGCATACCTCAACCCGGAACGTGAAGGCGCGCTCGAATACGAAGTCACTAAGCTCATCTACACGCTCGCCAATCCCAAGAAACGCGTGATCGGCGTGCTCAGCGATCTGCCGGTGCTGGCTGGCAGCCCGAATCCGGAGACCGGTGAACCCGGCAGCGCATGGGCGAGTTTCGAGCTGCTCAAGGAACTCTTTGAGCTCAAACCTCTGACGCGTGATCTCACCAAAATCGAAGCTGATATCGACACTTTGCTCGTGATCCATCCGAAGGATCTGCCGCGCAAGACGCTGTACGCCTTGGATCAATTCATCCTTGGCGGTGGCAAAGCGATCATTTTTGTCGATCCGATGGCGGAAGAAGATCGCCCAGAACGCGATCCGAACAATCCGATGGTGATGCCGAAAATTGATTCCAGTCTGCCGGAACTCTTTGCGAAGTGGGGGATCAGCATGGCTCCCGATCAAGTCGCGGGCGATCTTGAAGCCGCCGTGCGCGTCTCCGTGAATGGCGAACGCGGCCCGCAGGAAGTGAACTATCTGCCCTGGCTGCAACTCACGGGATCGCACCTGAATCACGACGATTTCATTACCAATCAATTGAAATCGGTCAATGTCGGCAGTGCGGGTGTGTTGGAAGCGACCAAGGATGCGAAAACCACCTTTACGCCGCTACTCACCACGGGTGCCAAGTCCGGGCTGGTGTCGCGTGATGCAGTGATGTTCGTGCGTGATCCGGCCGGCATGCTGAAGAGCTTCAAGGCGGATAAAGCGAATCTGACCTTGGCGGCACGCATCGCCGGCAATGTGGATAGCGCCTTTCCAGACGGCGCGCCCCTGGATCAGCAACCAGCTGAGAAAGAAAAACCCGCTCCGGGCAACCCGGCCCATCTGCAATCCTCAACCAAGCCCGTCAATCTCATCGTAGTGGCAGACACCGACATCCTGGCCGACCGCTTCTGGGTACGGATGGAGCGCTTCCTCGACATGCGCGTGCCGAATCCGTTTGCAAATAACGCCGACTTTCTGATCAATGCGGTGGATAATCTCGGTGGCAATGACGATTTGATCAGCTTACGCAGCCGCGGCGAATATTCACGGCCGTTCAAGGTGGTGGCGGAGATTCAACGTGAAGCGGAGACCGCATACCGCGATCAGGAACAGGCGCTGCGCGCGACCCTCAAAGAGACTGAAACGAAACTCCAGGAATTGCAGACCAAGCCTGAAGGTGGCGGGGACGCCTTGCTGAGTCCTGCGCAACGCAAAGAAATCGAATTGTTTCGCGGCGAGCAACTCAAAACCCGCAAGCAATTGCGCGCAGTCCAGCATGACTTGCAGAAAAATATCGAGCGGCTGGGAACGCGACTGAAATTCCTGAACATCGGCGCCATTCCGCTGCTGCTCTCGCTGTTCGCGATCGGCGCGGCCCTCTTGCGCACGCGCCGCGCTTAAGCGCTGGAGTCCACCATGAAGTCCCGCAATTTCATCGCGCTCGCCATCGCCACGCTGGTCGCGGCTGGCGCCTGGCAAGTCACGCAACATAAAGCACCGACGACTGAATTCGCCACCGCAGCGCTTTATCCTGGCCTCATCGATCAGCTCAACGATTCGCAACAGATTGTGATCCGCGCTGCGACCGATGCAGTGACGGTGGTGCATGAGGGTGACCAATGGCGGGTCAAGGAATTCGATGGCTATCCCGCGCAAGTGGCCACGATCAAGCAACTGCTGGTGCAGCTCGCATCGTTAAAGATTCTGGAGACCAAAACCAGCAAACCCGAGAAATATCCGCAGCTCGGCGTCGAAGACCTGACAACCCCCGGCGCAACGTCGCGCGCTGTCAAGGTGCTGACGCAAAGCGGAAGCACGGCCGTGGATTTGCTAGTCGGGAAGGAGCGCCCCGCACGCGCCATGAATCCGCCGGGGCACTATGTGCGCCGCGCCGGGGAGGCCAGCGCCTACTTAGTGGAAGGTGCGTTATCTTTTGGCAGCAAGCCGACCGAATGGCTTGATCCGGCGGTGGTGAATCTCCCTGTGGAACGCGTGCGCCAAGTCATCTTTCAGTCTGCCGGCGGACCCGCCATCGTGGTGAGCAAGGCCCGCCCTGAAATTCAGCTGTACACCTTGGAAAACGTGCCGGAAGGTTTCGAGGTTCGCGCGCGCGCCACGGTGTCGAGCATGGGCGGCTTGTTGCTGGATGCCAAATTCGAGAAAGTCGCCCTCGCGAGTAAGCTCGCCGCGCTGACCCCAGTGGCCACCGCGACAGTCGAGACCTTCGATGGGATCACCGCCAAGATTGCACAATTCAAATTCGAAGACGCTGCATATATGACTTTTGAGTTCGCGCACACACCTTCGATAGTGGTGACTCCGCCGCCGGCCTCCGCGCCAGCCGAGAAAACCCCCATCGCGCCATCCTCACCTGCTGCCCCGGTGCCCGCGCCACTGAAATCGGCCACTGAGGTGGCGCAAGAAGTTGTCACGCTGAATGCGCGAGTCAAGGGCTGGGCCTATGTGCTGCCTGACTACAAATCGCGCCTATTCGAGAAAAAGCTCGCGGACTTAATCAAGAAGAAAGCGCCACCAGGAGAGACCGGCGCCAGCGCTAAGAAGTAGATCAGTGCCGCACGTTAGTCGCGTAGAAGCTTGGCGAGGCCGAAGTAATTTGTCGTAGCACCTGCCACGCATGGGAACTTCCTACTTCACGCCATAGTTGATAGGCGTTCATCGGATCGATGCATGGCGTGTCCTGCTGGAGTTCGCGCAGGGTATGTAACACATCGAGCAAGTCCACAAACTGGTTTGCGAGGGTCGCGTAAATGACGCTTGCAGGGGTCGCGGATTGCGTCCCGGCGAACTCCCGATAAGCGTTTACGCCGACTTGCACGAAGTAGGTAATCGGAATCCCTTTGCGGATCACCTGCTCGGGAAAGAGCCCGGCATAGAGCAGACTTTCATCGCCTACTGCGAGCAGTTCGTGCGCGGCGTTTTGGCGCCGCTCGGCAAGACGTTCCACAAACGCCTGCGCATCATCTTCGAGCCGACCGCCGGGCTGGCCAACAGCCTGGTAGAGCAGACGCAGCAGATAATCTTCGATGGCAGGTGCCAAATAAATCCGCGCCACATGTTGGGCTTCGGTCAATAGCGCACGCCAACCTGCCATTTCGGCCAACTGAATTTCGTTTGAAACCATGCGCTGCTCACCTTGGGTGTTACTGGCTAGCGGCGAGACGGGGAGATAACTTGAGTGAAATCAGGCCACAGCCTGTGTACGATTGGCCGCCTAAACCACCGCGGAGAAAATTCCCATGAGCGACCCGATTATCGAAGCCAGCACCACGGGCTGGATTGCTGAACACCGCAATCAATATCTCAAGAATCCGGCCGCAGGCCACTTGTGGGACTCCGCTTTCGCTGGCGGACCGGGACCGCTACCCACCCTGTTGCTCACCACTGTGGGCGCCAAATCCGGGCAGGAGAGCGTGATGCCGTTGCTCTACGGAGAGGTCAATGGGGGTTATGCGATTATTGCCTCAAAAGGTGGCGCGCCTAAACATCCTGGCTGGTACCACAACCTGCTGGCTCAGAACCTCGTCACCGTCCAGGTTGCCGATAAAGTGTTTAAGGCGAAAGCCCGCGTGGCCAGCGGCACTGAGCGTGCCAGCATCTGGCAGCAGATGGCCGTAATGTACCCTCCGTATACCAGCTACCAGGAAAAGACTCAGCGTGAGATTCCGGTGGTGGTGTTGGAACGCAGTGCTTAACTGACTCCGGACTAAACAGGTAAACCGTCATGCGCGTCATCGCTTATCCCAAAGACTTGAAAAATCACCTCGGCGAAGAATTCGGGGTCTCCGAGTGGGTCACTATCGATCAGACCATGATCGATAAATTTGCGGAAGCCACCGGCGATCACCAATGGATTCATGTGGATGTGGCGCGCGCCAAACAGGAAATGCCGGGCGGTAAAACCATTGCCCATGGTTTTCTTACCCTCTCGTTGGTACCGCGACTTGGCGCAAACATCTGGATGATTGAGCACCGTAGCCGCGGTCTCAATTACGGGCTGAATAAATTGCGCTTTACGGCCCCCGTGCCTGAAGGTTCGCGGGTTCGCTTACGGCAAAAACTGCTGGCGGCGGATGACGTGAAAGACGGTGGCATTCGCGCAACCTTCGAGAACGTGATCGAGATCGAGGGCCAAACTCAACCCGCACTGGTCGCCGAAAGCCTGAGCATCTCCTACCCCTAGGCCGCGCGCGCATGTGCGAGATCCACCGCTAGCGCGCAGGCATGTCAGCTGCGCGCCAAATTTTCCTCCCCTGGCGTGGATCTTATGACTGGGCGGCAATGCTTGAGCATCTTGCGCGACGCGCGATTACCGGCGTGGAGCTCGTCGAGGGCGGTTGCTATCGCCGCACGGTAAGATGTGGCGACGCTGCAGGGACGATAAAAGTCGCACCAGCGACCGGGCGCGACGGCCTTGAAATTACGCTTGATATTTCTGATCCGCGCGCACTCCCACTGGTAGAACGCCAGATCCAGCACCTATGCGGTCTCAAGACGGATATCACCCCCATCACCCTGCGGCTCGCGGCGGCTGATCCGCTCCTTGCACGCCTGATCGCGCAACGTCCGGGACTGCGCGTGCCGGGCGGCTGGGACGCCTTCGAACTCGCCATTCGTGCAGTGCTTGGTCAGCAGATTACGTTGGAGGCAGCGCGCCGGCTCGCGGGTAAACTGGTCACTACGTTCGGTACCAGGCTCGAACTCTGTGCTCAAAGCGACTCACGCCTAAGCCATCTTTTCCCTACGCCCGCACAACTGGCAATAGCCGATATCAGTGTGCTTGGCATGCCTCGCGCACGTGCGAAAACCCTGTCAGCTTTGGCCACGGCGGTGCTCGACGATCCAAACTTGCTATGCCCTGCCGAGTCACTTGAGATCTCACTCACGCGGCTGCGCGCGGTGCCGGGTATCGGCGACTGGACTGCGCAGTACATCGCGCTGCGCGCACTCGGCGAGCCGGATGCCTTTCCGGCTTCAGATGTCGCGCTGCTGCGCGCCTTTCAGGATAGCCAAGGACATCGGCCGACCTCAGTGACACTCTTGGCGCGCGCCGAAATCTGGCGACCATGGCGCGCCTATGCGGCGCAACTTTTGTGGACTGCGGGTGTCGGCGGCGCGCTGGCAGCTAGCGGTGAGACTTGTACATGACAGCACTGCATTGGCGCGCGCATTTTAATGGGGTAGCGCCACTTCGCAGACCCTCCCTAAGGCGACACCCTCCTACCCCACCCGCTATACTCGAGCGCCAAATCAGCATCCCGTAAGTAGAAATGGATCATGGCCTTAAGTCCTAAATCGCCGCGCACCTTTCAAGACCTGGTGTTTCGTTTGCAGGCCTTTTGGGGCGCACGCGGGTGCGTGGTCGCGCAACCCTATGACATGGAAATGGGTGCAGGAACTTTTCACCCGGCCACCTTCTTGCGGGCGATTGGGCCAGAGCCGTGGCGCGCGGCTTATGTGCAGCCATCACGGCGCCCCACCGACGGGCGCTATGGGGAAAATCCCAATCGTCTTCAGCACTACTACCAATTCCAGGTCATTCTCAAACCGTCACCGGCCGATCTGCAGGCGCTCTACCTCGAGTCCCTGGTCGAGTTGGGCATCGATCCCCGCGTGCACGATGTGCGCTTTGTGGAGGACAACTGGGAATCGCCCACGCTTGGCGCCTGGGGCTTAGGCTGGGAGGTGTGGCTGAATGGGATGGAGATCACGCAGTTCACTTATTTCCAGCAGGTCGGTGGGCTCGATTGTCGCCCAGTCTCAGGCGAGATCACCTATGGCCTGGAACGGATTGCGATGTATCTGCAGGGCGTGAATTCAGTCTACGATTTACTGTGGAGTGAGCATCCCGACCTCACCGTGACCTATGGCGACATTTATCACCAGAACGAAGTGGAGATGTCGACCTACAACTTCGAACAGGCCAACACCGAGATCCTCTTTGAATGGTTCAATAAATGCGAGGCCGAAGCGGCGCGCCTGATTGATGTGCAGTTGCCCCTGGCGGCCTATGAAATGATGGTCAAGGCATCACATACCTTCAATCTGCTCGACGCGCGGCGCGCAATATCGGTAACCGAACGTCAACGCTATATCCTGCGCGTGCGCACGTTGGCGCGGCAGATTGCCGAGGCCTACTTCGCGACCCGTGAGGCCTTGGGCTTTCCAATGCTGAAGCGCGCCACGGCAGTGGAAGTGTCCACATGAGCGTGGCGGATTTTCTAGTCGAGATTGGCACCGAAGAGTTACCGCCCAAGGCGCTCAAGGCGCTCTCCGAGCGCTTTGCGAGCGAGATTGAAAGCGGCCTACGGGCGGCTGGGTTGGGGTTTACTGGCGTCGCCAGTTTTGCGACGCCGCGTCGCTTGGCGGTGTTGGTCGCGGCGCTCGTCGATACCCAACCCACGCAAGCCATCGAGCGCCGTGGTCCTGCGGTCAGCGCGGCATTTGCCGCCGATGGCAAGGCCACCCCGGCGGCCCTCGGTTTTGCGCGCTCCTGCGGGGTCCCGATCGATGGCCTGGCGCGCGTACAAACGGACAAGGGCGAGTGGCTGGTCTATCGCGCGCAACAAATGGGCCGCGCGACTCGGGAGCTGTTACCAGGCATGGTCGCTGCCGCGCTTACAGCGCTGCCAATCCCGAAACGCATGCGCTGGGGCGCGCGCAGCGAAGAATTTGTGCGCCCGGTGCATTGGGTGGTGATGCTGCACGGCGGCGAGATCGTACCGGCGGAGATCCTCGGCATTGCCAGCGGCAAGCAGACCCGCGGCCATCGGTTCATGGGCACCCCACACCTCACGTTGGCCAACCCGGGAGAATACGTCCACCGCCTTGAGCAGGAAGGAAAGGTGATCGCAAGTTTCGCGGCGCGGCGCGCGACGATCGCAGCCTTGGTGCACGACGCGGCGCAGGCCTTGGACTGCCGCGCGATCATGCATGACGATCTCCTGGATGAAGTCACCGCCCTGGTGGAATGGCCGGCGCCGATCATCGGCACCTTCGAAGCGCATTTCCTGCAGGTGCCACGCGAAGTCTTGATCGCAACCATGCAGGGCAATCAGAAATATTTTCCGCTGGAAGGGCACGACGGACAGCTCATCAACCGCTTCGTCACCATTAGCAATATCGAGAGCCCAACGCCGGAACTCATCCGCGATGGCAATGAACGAGTAATCAGACCACGCCTCAGCGATGCGGCTTTTTTTTACGCTAAGGATCGCAAAACCTCACTCGCCGCACGTACCGAGCGCCTGGACGCGATCGTCTTCGAGCGCCGCCTCGGTAGCCTGCTGGAAAAAACCACACGCGTGATGCGCCTGGCTGAACACCTCGCACCGCTCTTCGACGCGGCACCCGCTCACGCGGCGCGCGCAGCATGGTTGTCGCGCGCAGATCTGCTGAGCGAGATGGTGGGCGAGTTTCCAGAACTGCAGGGCATCATGGGTCGCTATTACGCAGAGCACGATGGTGAAGCGCCGGAAGTGGCGCACGCGCTCGGTGAGTTCTATCGACCGCGCTTCGCAGGCGATGACATCCCGACGTCAGCAGTTGGGCGCTGCGTGGCGTGCGCCGATCGACTGGATACCTTGCTCGGGATTTTCAGCGTAGGGGGCGCACCGACCGGCGACAAGGATCCCTACGCGCTGCGCCGGGCGGCCCTGGGCTGCCTGCGCCTGTGTATTGAAAGCGATGTCGGGCTGGATTTGAAAGCCGCGCTGGAGTTCGCGGCTGGCGGTTTCGCAGGTGACGTGACAGCACCGACACAAGCGGTGTTTGAGTTCATGTTGGAACGCTCGCGTGCTTACTTCGCAGAGCGCGGCTATCACGGCGACGTGATCGAGGCGGTGCTCAGCACCCAGCCGCGCGTGCCGCGTGATCTCGCGCGGCGTATCGCGGCCGTCGCGGCCTTCAGCCTGTTACCCCAGGCCGCCGCACTCGCGGCGGCCAATAAGCGGATCGCGAACATCCTCAAGAAAGCCGACGCCATTCCCGAAGAAGCGGATCTGAGCGTGCTCTGTGAGCCAGCTGAAATTGCGCTGGCAGCGGCGGTCATGGCAACCGACAGGTGCAGTGCTGAGCGCCTGGCGGCTGGCGAATATGCGGCCTACTTGGCACGCCTGGCTGAACTGCATGATCCGATTAATGCCTTCTTCGAGAGCGTCCTTGTGATGGCAGAAGCGCCCGCACTGCGCGCAGCGCGGCTGGCACTGTTGCACCAAATTCACCAAATGTTCCTGCGTGTCGCGGATATTGCACTGATCACCGCGTGATGACGCCGCGCCTGCTGATTCTGGATCGCGATGGGGTGATAAACGAAGACTCACCCGATTTTGTTAAAAGTCCACAGGAGTGGCGACCATTGCCAGGCAGCCTGCGCGCGTTGGGTGCGGCCACGCAGGCTGGCTTTCGGATCACCATCGTCTCCAATCAATCGGGCTTGGCGCGCGGCCTGTTTAAGCTTGAAGATCTGCACCGTATTCACAGTCGATTGGTGCACGAAGCTGAGCTGCATGGTGGTGTGATCGAGGCATTTTTTTTCTGTCCGCACGGGCCGCGCGAGAACTGCGCCTGCCGTAAGCCGCAACCGGGGCTGGTCCGCGCGGCAGCTGCGCGCAGTGGTCTCGGCGTGTCAGAGGCGGTGATGATTGGCGATCGCGCGAGCGATATTGAGGCCGCACGCGCCGCTGGGGTGCGACCAATACTGGTCCTCACCGGTCATGGCACGGAAACCGCTCGGTCCTCGCCCGCGATGACCGAGCTGGCCGTGTACTCCGATCTCGCACACGCCGTGAACGCGCTGTGCGTGCGGGCTATTTAGGTGTCGCAACTTCGTTCGGTCTTGTTCTATCTCGGGCTAGCCCCGGTAACAGTGTTCTTTTCGATGATCGGTTTCCTGTTGCTGCCCCTGCCACGGCGGGTGCGCTATTTCACGATCATTCAATGGTCGCGCTTCGCGCTGTGGTGGCTCGCGCTGACCTGTGGGCTGCGCTGGCGAGTCACAGGTGCTGAGCACATCACCGCTGAGCCTGGCGTGATCCTCTGCAAACACCAGTCTGCGTGGGAGACCATGTCGCTGCAGTTTGTGTTTCCGCCGCATTGCCAGGTCGTCAAGCGCGAACTGCTGTGGGTGCCTTTTTTCGGTTGGGGCTTGGCCTGTCTTAATCCCATCGCGATCGATCGCGCGGCCGGTGCGCGGGCTTTGCGCGCAGTCCTCAATGAGGGCAAGCGGCGCCTGGCGCAAGGCTGGTGGGTGCTGATCTTTCCGGAGGGCACACGCGTGCCAATTGATCAACCCGGTCGCTACTCGCCGAGCGGCGCCGCGTTGGCAGCGCAGGCGAAGTGTCCAATCTTGCCGGTAGCACACAACGCGGGATTGTTCTGGCCGCGCCAGGCCTTGCGCAAATCGCCGGGAGTGATTGATTTGGTCATTGGCCCGCCGATTCTGCCGGATGGTCGGCCCACCACGGAGCTCATGCGCGAAGCGGAAGTTTGGATCGAGCGTACCTGCCGGGAGCTGCCGCCGTTTACGAACTAACGGCGCGGCATTAGCGCTTAACTGGCCCTCCGCCGAATGCCAGCTTCAGATTCCGTCATCCCGGGCGAAGACCCGGGATCCATGGGCGTTTGATGCGGAGGATGGATCCCGCCCCGGATATTTGCTTTGCAAATTCCGGGATGACGGGATTTGGGGTGTACCCCATTCGGCGGAAGGCGCTGCGCTTTTCCGCCCTACGACGCTACGATGCTAAACGCCTCCGCATCCACCTTACGAGAAAATCGCCATGCCAAAAACTTTCGGAATGCATTATCCCCGCAGTCGCCCACGGCGCATGCGCGCCGCAGAATTTTCGCGGCGCCTGATGCGTGAACATCAACTCACCGTAGATGATTTAATCTGCCCGATTTTTGTGTGTGAGGGGCATGCGCTGCGTGAACCGATCGCCAGCATGCCGGGCGTGACGCGCGTCAGCCTGGATATCCTGGCGACCTTGGCGCGCGACTATCACGCGCTCGGGATTCCTGCAGTGGCGTTATTTCCGGTAACCCCTGCGGCGTTGAAATCCCTCAATGGACGTGAGGCCTACAATCCTGACGGTCTCGTCCAACGTGCGATTAAAACCGTCAAAGATGCCGCACCCGAGTTAGGGGTAGTTACTGATGTCGCGCTCGATCCGTTCACCACGCATGGCCACGATGGCGTGACCGACGACGCGGGCTATGTACTCAACGATGTCACCCTGGAGATCCTGATCAAACAAGCGCTCTCGCAGGCACGTGCCGGTGTGGATATCGTCGCGCCTTCGGACATGATGGATGGTCGCATTGGCGCTATTCGGGATGCGCTGGAAATAGAAGGTTTCGTGAACACCCGCATCCTCGCGTACTCCGCCAAATATGCCTCGGCGTTTTATGGCCCGTTCCGCGACGCAGTGGGCTCCGCGCCGAATCTCGGCAAAGGCGGCAAGCAGACGTATCAGATGGATCCCGGCAACAGCAACGAGGCACTGCGTGAGGTGGCGTTGGATATCGCGGAAGGTGCCGACATGGTGATGATCAAACCCGGCCTGCCCTACCTCGACATCGTGCAGCGGGTGAAAGAAACCACCGGCATGCCGACCTATGTTTATCAGGTCAGTGGCGAATACGCGATGTTCAAAGCTGTCGCCCAAGCCGGCTGGCTGGAAGAGCGCGCAGTGGTACTCGAAACCCTGCTGGCGTTCAAACGGGCGGGCGCTGATGGTGTGCTGACCTACTTCGCGCCGCAGGTAGCGCGCTGGCTCAGCGAATAGAGGTGCCCTTAAACCTCCATCCCGAGTTCCTTGATCTTGCGAGTCAGGGTGTTGCGGCCCCAGCCGAGTAAGCGCGCCGCGTCATGCCGCCGCCCTTGGGTCTTCGCCAACGCGACCAGGATCATGGTGCGTTCAAATTTCGGCAGCGCGTCGTCCAGAATTGGCACTGTCGGGGCCGCGTACTGCTCGGCCCACCGGCGCAACGCGAGCTCCCAATCCTGACCCAGGCGTTCAGGACTGCCGCCGCTCGTGCTTTCTAATAGTTCTCGCGGCAAATCTGCCGTTTCGATCAGTTGCGCCGGGGCCATGATGCTGACTCGGCGACAAACGTTTTCAAGCTGGCGCACATTGCCCGGCCACCCGAAAGCGCGGAAGGCTTCTTGCGCCGCAGGGGACAGCCGTTTGGGTTCGATGTCCACTTCCTGCGCCGTGATGCGCAGAAAATAATTGGCGAGTTCGGCGATGTCTTCTTTGCGATCCCGCAAAGGCGGCAATTGCAGGCGAATCACATTGAGCCGATGAAACAAGTCCTCGCGAAAGGCGCCGGCTTCGACTCGTCGCTCCAAATCCTGATGAGTGGCTGCGATCACGCGCACATCCACATGCACGGGTTGGTGGCCACCCACGCGATAGAAATCCCCCTCGGCCAATACGCGCAGCAAGCGGGTTTGCAATTCGGCCGGCATATCGCCGATCTCATCCAGAAACAAAGTGCCACCATTGGCCTGCTCGAAGCGTCCAGTGCGCTGGCCAGTGGCGCCTGTGAACGAGCCCCGCTCGTGACCGAATAATTCGGATTCGAGCAAATCACGTGGAATTGCTGCGGTATTCAGCGCGATGAACGGGCGACTCGCGCGCGGCGAATGGCGATGCAGCGCGCGCGCGACCAGCTCTTTGCCGGTGCCCGACTCGCCCGTTAAAAGCACCGTCATGTGGGATTTGGACAGCCGTCCGATCGCACGAAAAACTTCCTGCATCGCAGGTGCTGAACCAATAATCTCGGACACCGCGGCGATTTCAGCCAGCGGTTCGGTGCCGCGTTCGCGCCGCGCCTCGCGCGCGGTATCCACTGCGCGGCGCACGATAGTCACCGCCTCATCGACATCGAATGGCTTAGGCAGGTACTCAAAAGCGCCGCCTTGAAAGGCTGCGACTGCGCGATCAAGATCGGCGTACGCCGTCATAATGATCACCGGCACCTGACTATTAATTGCCTTCACAGCGTCCAGTAATTGCAAACCATCCATGCCGGGCATCCTGATATCAGTGATGATCACCTCCGGCGTTTCGCGCTTCAGGCGTGCCAGGACCTTATCCGCCGAATCAAAACAACGCGGCACAAACTCGGCTTGCGATAAGGCTTTTTCGAGCACCCAGCGAATCGCGTGATCGTCATCGACGATCCAAACCTCTAACGGTGTACTCATAACGAATTCCTCACCGGCAGCCACACGACGAACGTGGTGCTGCCCGGCACACTAGAAAATTCAATCACCCCGCCCTGACGCTGCACCAGCGACTGCGCAATCGGCAGACCCAGACCCGATCCTTCCGCACGACCCGAGACCATGGGGAAAAAAATGCTCTCTACGATCTCACTCGGCACGCCGGGGCCATCGTCCTGCACCTCAGTCTTGAGTACCAGACGATGCAGTTCGTTCCCAATCGTTGCCTGGCGCTGCGCGCGTGTGCGCAAGGTGATGTTACCGCCGTGACCATTCAATGCTTGCACTGCGTTGCGCACCAGATTCAAGTAAGCCTGCACCAGCAAATCGCGATCAGCGAATAACTGCGGCAGACTGGGATCGTAATCACGATGGATGGTCACGCGCGAGGACACTTCAATCTCGACCACCTGCCGCACATGCTCGAGAATTTCGTGAATATTGCAGCGCGTAGGCTGAAGTACATGCCGGGGTCCGAGCATTCGATCAACCAATTTACGCAGCCGATCAGCCTCGCCGATGATGATTTGCGTGTACTCGCGCTGTCGCGCATCGGGCAGTTCGCGCTCCAACAATTGCGCCGCGCCGCGAATGCCGCCGAGCGGGTTTTTCACTTCATGGGCGAGACCACGCATCAACGCAGTACTGATCTGATTCTGCAGCAGGCGATTCTCTTCGGCTTGGATGCGATGCTGGCGTTCATTGCTAATAAGTTCCAGCAAGATTCCGCTCGGCTTGGCACTGGTGCGCCACCACGCAGAAATCATGCAATCGACCTTGATCAAATCCTGGTTTACGCGCGGCAAAGTCAATTCGCGTTCGGTGAACGAGCGGCCGTCTTCGAGCGCGAGGTTCATCGCATCGCGCAAACCTTGATGTGAAGGGAAGATTTGCTCTACCGACAAGCCCACGAGCTTGGACGCACTGGTCGTGAATAAAGCTTCAGCCGCAAGATTCACATGCACCACATTCAATTGCACATCAAGAACCACGATTGCAGTGGCGAGATGGTTGAGGAGACTCTCTGCGTCGGGCGCTTGCATCATGCATTGCTCAGGTGGCTTATTCAGGGATCCAGAAACCGCTCGTGGTTACTCCACGAAGTAACTTGCAGGAATTGGACCAATAGAGGCCGTTTAGTCGGGCTTTTTCGCGCGCTGCTCTTTTTGGTTGGGGTGAAGCAATGAGCGTCGGTGGAGATAAATGGTCACCGGCGCAGAGCGCACGAGTTCTGCATTCCGAGAATCCACCACCAACGCCACAATCTCATGCGTTCCACGACTGACATTCTTCAACACCAAGGTTAGCTCGTCGCCAGGCCACGTTTTGCGCCGGCCATCGACCAGCAGTTTTAGGCGATGCCGATGATCGCGCTGGAGTGGCGGCGTAAGTTCCACGCGCACGGTCACATCACCGCCGTTGTCACGTAAGGTCGCTTGATTCAACGGTGTCGCAATCGACAACCGTTGGTAGGGAGGCTTCGTTGCCGGCGCGGCAGAGACGTGAGGCAAGCCAGTCAGGCCAACCAGCAGCACCAGTTGCGCGCTCACTATCACCACGCGAAGTGCTGGCCGAAACAACAAGCCCCCGCTGCCGGGGGCTTGTGGTAAGTCGTGGGTAGACTTACTCAGCAACTGTAGTACATGTCGAATTCACACGGATGCGGCGTCATTCTGAAGCGCGTGACTTCCTGCATCTTGAGCGCGATGTAGGCATCGATGGTGTCATCCGTGAACACCCCGCCTGCTTTCAGGAAATCGCGATCTTTGTCGAGGCAATCAAGGGCTTGATCGAGTGAATGACAGACCGTCGGAATATGTTTGGCTTCTTCCGGCTCCAAATCGTACAAATCCTTGTCCATCGGCGCACCCGGATCGATCTTGTTCTTGATGCCATCGATCCCGGCCATCAACATCACTGAAAACGCAAAGTATGGATTTGCAGTGCAATCGGGGAAGCGCACCTCGATACGGCGACCTTTGGGGTTCGAAATCCAAGGAATACGAATGGAGGCTGAACGGTTACGTGCGGAGTAGGCCAGCATCGTAGGCGCTTCGAAGCCAGGCACTAAACGCTTGTAGCTGTTGGTGCTGGCATTGGTGAAGGCATTAATCGCGCGCGCATGTTTGATGATGCCGCCGATGTAGTGCAAGGCGAGATCGGACATACCGCCGTAACGGTCGCCAGGAAATAAATTCTGGCCGGCCTTGGCGATTGACTGGTGACAGTGCATCCCGCTGCCGTTATCGCCGACCAACGGTTTCGGCATGAAGGTGACGGTTTTGCCGAAGCTATGCGCCACGTTGTGCACGACATACTTCAGAATTTGCAGCGAATCGGCGCGTTTCACCAGCGAATCGAAACGGGTACCGATTTCGCACTGGCCGGCAGTGGCCACTTCATGATGGTGTACTTCAACCGGGATCCCCATGCGTTCCAGGACCACGCACATTTCAGAGCGCAGATCCTGCAGGGAGTCGACCGGCGGCACTGGGAAGTATCCGCCCTTGATGCCCGGACGGTGGCCTGGATTGCCGCTTTCCATCTGCTTCTTCGAACTCCAATACCCTTCATCGGAGTCGATCTCATAGAAACCGCCGCGCATTTCCTGTGACCAGCGCACGTCATCAAAGACGAAAAATTCAGGTTCCGGGCCAAAAAATGCAGTGTCGCCAATGCCGGTCGATTTCAAATACGCTTCCGCACGCTTGGCGAGCGAACGTGGATCACGCTCATAGCCCTGGCCAGTGGAGGGCTCGACGATATCGCAGCGCACGATCAGCGTTTTTTCTTCAAAGAAAGGATCGAGCACGGCAGTTGAGGCATCGGGCATCAGAATCATGTCGGATTCGTGGATCCCTTTCCAACCGGCAATGGACGAACCATCGAACATCTTGCCGTCTTCGAAGACGTCCGCATCGAGTTGATGGGACGGGAAAGTGACATGCTGGTCTTTCCCGCGGGTATCGGTGAACCGCAGGTCAACGAACCGCACCTCTTCGTCTTTTATTAGTTTCAACACACTATCGACTGACATCTGTCTCACTCCTACTGGCCATGGTTTTCTACAAGTAATTTGCCGGAGGTCCGGAGCATCCGAGTTCGCGAAAGTTCGTCCAGGCCTTAGCCGCCGGTCGGACTTGGGAGGAATCTGCTACGGCGCTGGTCTCGCGCTCCCGCCGTCTCGCAAGGTATCCCCAAGTCCGCGGCTGCTAGCGCATGCGCGGCGTGACCTTGCGTCGGCGTCTATGGTGCGGATTCAGCACGATTGGTGCCAACCGTATCTCATTGAATTTTCGATGCTTCGAATTTCGCGGCTTAGGTTTCGCACTATAAACGTGCGCTTTAGAATTTTCCCGCACTTTTTTAACGCGCGAAGAAGGATAGGACCCCGAGCCTTAATTCAACAGGCGCTCGCCTGCCATTAAATCAACCAAGGTTTCGCGCGCGCGGACCTCGTGTACGGTGGCACCATCCACCAATATCTCTGGTGGGCGCGGGCGTGAGTTGTAATTCGACGCCATCACAAAGCCATAAGCCCCGGCATTCATGAGGGCCAGGCGGCTGCCCGGTCGCAGTGCCAGAGCACGGCTATGCGCCAGGAAATCGGCACTTTCGCACACGGGCCCGACCAGCTCGTAAGTCATCTGCACAGCGGTCGGCGACGGCGCTTCCAGGACCTGCACGTCATGCCACGCGCCATACAGTGCCGGTCGAATAAGCTCGGTCATCGCGGCGTCGCAAATCGCGAAATTACGCGCCGTGTGTTTGAGATATTCGACTGTCGTCAACAGTACACCCGCGTTACCAACCAGCGAGCGACCTGGTTCGATATGCACCGCAAAGCGCGCGGGCACATCGCACAAAGTTCGCACATACGCGGCGAAAGAAGGCGGCGTCTCGTCCTGATAGCGAATCCCCAAGCCGCCGCCGAGGTCTAAATGCGTGAGAGAAATTCCGCTGGCCTCGAGTTGTAGCGCGAGCTCCACCACCCGCTGCACGGTGTCGGCAATGGGCGCGAGATCCGTGAGCTGAGAGCCGATATGGCAGGCGATACCTTTGACTTCCAGCTGTGGGAGCGCGGCCGCGGTGCGATAGAGATCGAGCGCGTCGCGCATCGGCACCCCGAACTTATTCTGCTCGAGGCCGGTAGAAATATAGGGATGGGTCTTCGGATCCACTGCGGGATTAACGCGCAGCGCGATCGGTGCACGGCACCCCAAGCGTTCAGCGACTGCGGCGAGTCGCGCGAGTTCTGGGGCGGATTCAACATTAATACACGCCACCTTCGCTTGTAACGCGGCGACCAATTCATCTTCCCGCTTGCCAACTCCCGAGAACACCAGGTCCGGGCCCACCGCGCCCGCCGCCAAGGTGCGCGCAAGTTCACCGCCCGAGACAATGTCAAAGCCACAACCAAGTCGCTGCAGAATGTTCAGGATCGCAAGATTACTATTGGCCTTAACGGCGTAATGAATGCGATGAGGTCGCGGCCCGAAGGCAGTGTCGTAGGCCTGCCAGTTACTGGTGAGCTGTGCGCGTGAGTAGACATAACATGGGGTGCCGAAGCGCGCGGCCAGCTCGGCGAGCGGCACGTCCTCCACCATCAAACGTCCGGCGTCGCGATAAAAACTCATCAGGGCGTCGCGCTTACTTGCGCGTGGGCTGGTGGGCAGGCGCTTGGTCAGGGAGATAGAGTTCGCCTTTCTGGCCACAGCCACAGAGGAGCAGCGCACACAGCAGCGACGCGGCGGCAAAGATCTGACGAGGTATAGCGGTCATTGACGAATTTTCACACCTGAAACAGCCTGCAAAGCCTAGCGCAATCGACCGGGGTTTGTCGCTGGGAGCGTTAGCGGTGTCACCTCTCGGCGCACACTTCGCAGCCTGGGCAAGCTTGCATTTGGCGCAGGGATCGGCCGACAATCCACGCAACCCACTGCGCGGAGTAATCCCCCCAACATGAGCAATCAGAATATCGTCTATGTCACCGACGATTCCTTCGACACCGATGTCCTTAAATCCAATAAACCAGTGCTCGTGGATTATTGGGCCGAATGGTGCGGCCCTTGTCGCATGATCGCGCCGATCCTGGATGAGGTTTCTACTGAGTATCAGGAACGGTTGAAAATCGCCAAGCTGGATGTGGACGATAACCACGCGACGTCCATGAAATATGGCATCCGGGGCGTCCCCACGTTGATGCTCTTCAAGGATGGCGGGGTGGTCGCAACCCATGTCGGCGCGCTGACCAAATCGCAGCTGACGGCGTTTATCGACAGCAATATTTAAAGGCCATCCAGCCCGCAGACATGCCCTGCGGGCGTCTGGACGCGGAACAGATCGCGTGCTATGGTTGGGTCACAGGCATCCGAAAAAGCCGTCCTAGGCTCTTTCTCACACCCCCAGTAATTTCTTCCGGACCACCGCGTGGATCCCACGTGTGTGTTCAACTCAAACTAACAATTGTTGCACGATGAATCTTACCGAACTCAAACAGAAACCAGTCCCTGAACTGATCTCAATCGCCGACGAAATGGGCCTCGAAGGCGTCGCCCGTTCGCGCAAGCAGGATGTCATCTTTGGCATCCTCAAAGCCCATGCGAAGAAAGGCGAGGATATCTCCGGCGACGGCGTCCTCGAAATCCTGCAGGACGGCTTCGGCTTTCTCCGCTCCGGGGACAGTTCCTACCTCGCAGGCCCGGACGATATCTATGTCTCGCCCAGCCAGATTCGCCGCTTTAATCTGCGCACCGGCGATACCATCTCCGGCAAGATTCGCCCGCCGAAGGATGGCGAACGCTACTTTGCACTGCTCAAAGTCAGCGACATCAACTTCGAGCCGCCTGAGAACGCAAAAAATAAGGTCTTGTTCGAAAACCTGACCCCGCTGTTCGCCAACAAAAGGCTCTCACTTGAGCTCGGCAACGGCAGTCGGGAAGACCTCACCCCACGCATCATTGATCTGATGGCACCGATCGGCAAAGGCCAGCGCGGCCTGATCATTTCGCCGCCGAAAGCCGGCAAAACCATGATGTTGCAGAGCATCGCGCACTCGGTCGCGCTCAATCATCCCGAGTGTTACCTAATTGTGCTGCTGATCGATGAACGTCCCGAGGAAGTCACTGAAATGCAGCGCTCGGTGCGCGGCGAAGTGATCGCAAGTACCTTCGATGAACCCGCCAGCCGCCACGTGCAAGTGGCTGAGATGGTGATCGACAAGGCCAAGCGGCTGGTAGAACACAAACGTGATGTGGTGATTTTGCTCGATTCAGTCACCCGCCTCGCGCGCGCTTATAACACCGTCGTGCCGGCCTCCGGCAAGGTGCTAACGGGTGGCGTGGATGCCAACGCCCTGCAACGCCCGAAACGCTTCTTCGGTGCCGCCCGCAATATCGAAGAAGGCGGCAGCCTCACGATTATCGCGACTGCGTTGATCGATACCGGATCGCGCATGGACGACGTGATCTACGAAGAGTTCAAGGGCACCGGCAACATGGAAATCCATCTCGATCGCAAGATCGCAGAGAAACGGATCTTCCCAGCCGTTAATATCAATCGTTCCGGCACGCGACGTGAAGAACTCCTCACACATCCCGACGAACTGCAAAAAATGTGGATCCTGCGTAAGCTCCTGCACCCGATGGAAGAGCTGGCCGCGATGGAATTCCTGCTCGAACGCCTTAAGGCGACCAAGAACAACGCCGAGTTCTTCGATTCGATGAAACGCTAGGCGCCGCCAATGTGTCTGTATAGGTCGGATGAGCGGTAGCGTAATCCGACGCTGTGCGGTTACCTGGATGTCGGATTACGCTACCGCTCATCCGACCTATAAGCTAAGTAGCAGCATCAGAGAACTCCATCCTCAACCCGGCGGCCAACTCAAAGGCCTACCAGCCAGCACGTGCACGTGCACATGAAACACCGTCTGCCCCGCCCCAGCACCGTTATTGATCGCAAGCCGAAAAGCGTCACCATGACCCGCGTCACGCGCAACCTGCGCCGCCACTGTAAGCAAATGGCCGAGTAGGGCTTCGTCCGCCACGCTCGCGTCGCTCACTTTCGGGAGCGGTTTTACCGGCA
Source organism: Klebsiella pneumoniae (assembly GCA_945861225.1). Lineage (GTDB taxonomy): Bacteria > Pseudomonadota > Gammaproteobacteria > CAIKBL01. Next base: position 1,432 of record CAMATU010000015.1, on the reverse strand, counting down.
CTACCAGCGCATGAAACGGCGCCTGCGGATTGATATCGTTGAAGGCGATGCATTGTGCGTCTTCATAAATAATTGAGGCAGGAATTTCCCGCGCAATAATCCGCTCGAACAAAGTCCGCTCTGGCATTCCTCAATCTCCCTTAGATTTTTCGACGCGGGACAAACAGCGCACGGTGCGTATCGCGCACGATGTCGCCGAGATGCATCCCGAACTTGGCCTGCCGTCGCTCTTCAAAATACAATTCCAAAGTATGCACGATGGTAGGAAAGGCGAGCTCCCGCCACGGAATTTCCTCTTCCCGGAACAGTTTGCATTCCAGGCTCTCAGTACCAGGGCCAAAATCCAGGTCCAGCAGGCGTGAACGAAACATCATGTACACCTGACTGGTGTGCGGAATATTCATCACGGTATACAGGCCCAGCAATTCCACCCGTGCGTTCGCCTCTTCCAGGGTTTCCCGCTCGGCCGCTTCTTGCGTGGTTTCGCCGTTTTCCATAAAACCGGCGGGCAATGTCCAATAACCATGGCGCGGCTCAATGGCCCGCCGACAGAGCAGAATGGTGTCTTCCCACTCCGGGATGCAGCCGACGACTATCTTTGGGTTCTGGTAGAAAATCTCGTTGCAGTCGCCACACACATGCCGCGGACGATTGTCGCCGCTCGGCACTTCCCAGCGCAGGTTACCCGTGCCGCATTGGCTGCAAAAATTCATGGCTGACTCGCAGGCAACGCTGAAAGCTGGTCTTGTAAGCTCGGCCACACTGCATTCAGCAAGCGTGGCTGGGCAGCGGCAGTGGGATGCAGTCCATCGGCTTGCATTAACGTCGGCTCCAGAATTACGTCGGACAAGAAAAACGGCACGAGCGTAACACCTTGGGCGGTATCTCCAAACTGATCGTAGAGCGCATCGAAGCCCTGGGTATATGCCGGTCCGTAATTCGGTGGCAAGCGCATTCGCAGCAGCAGCGTGTGGGCGTGAGTCTTCGCGATAGCGGCCAGCATCGTCCTGAAATTTTTGCGGATTTCAGTTAATGGAACCCCCCGCAGCCCATCATTCGCACCCAGTTCGATGAGTACTAAACGCGGCTGGTGCGCCGCAAGTAACGCCGGTAAACGCCGCCGCCCGCCGCTGGTGGTATCGCCACTGATGCTCGCGTTTACCACCCGATACGGATAGCCTGCGCGCTGCAAACGATCTTCCAACAACGCAACCCACCCGTCCTTAAGATTGATGCCATAGGCTGCGCTCAGGCTATCGCCGAGCACCAGAATTGTTGGCACAGCGGGCGCCGCCAATACTGGCGTGGTTGCCCAAACTAACAAGAGCAGACATTTGACCAGCGGCTTGATCATTGCCGAACGTTTAAGCAAAGAATTTGCAGGCCCCGAGGGATTGTTGCGGGTGCTTGATGATATCAACTTTGAACTCGC
>CAMATU010000014.1 GCA_945861225.1 Klebsiella pneumoniae | reverse complement strand
CCGGCGGAGCGCGCCGCACTCGGACATTCGAATGGTGATCGCGGGCGGGCGATCGATGACATCATCGACCTGCTGCGCCGCTGGTGGGCGGGCGAGGCCGTGACCGCCACGCATGGCCCCTACACCTTTGACGCGCTGAGCTTGCAACCGCGACCGTTGCAGCACCCGCTCGAAATCTGGCTCGGGGGCATCGGCCCCGCAGCCCTGGAGCGGGTTGCGCGACTCGCGGACGGGTGGCTGACGGCAAGCGCGACACCGGCCGAAGCCGGGCACGGCCGACGCATCATCGCCGAGCGCGCGACGGCGCTCGGCCGCAGCCTCGATCCCGAACATTTTGGGATCAGCATTCCCTATGCGGAGCACGCGCCGCCGGCGGCGGCAGTGGATGTCCTACGAACGCGGCGTGTTGATCGCGATCTCACGCAAATCCTGCCGATCGGCCGGGCGGCCCTGCTAGCTCTCGTGCACGCGCATCTGGATGCGGGTCTAAGCAAATTCGTGTTGCGCTCGTTGAGCGACAGCGCCGATTGGCGCGCCGAGCTCACGTGGCTTGCGGAAATTGTGTTACCGCTGCAAACCTGAGCGGCGCGGACACGCCATTAGCGTGAAAAAATGCTTTTTGCGCAGACGATCAAAACGGCAACAACAATAAACACGCTCGGCAGGCCCGGCAGAAATGCTATCAGGCCGATCAAATCCGGCTGGCCTAAGGCGCTCGGCCCGATCGAAAGCCCCCGATTGGTAGACGCGTTCCCGAGCCAATAAAAAATCGTGAAGGTCCACGCACAATATATCAATCCATAAGCAGTGAATTTCTGCGCAAACTCAGTGAGCTTTAATTTAGGTAGCGCCAAGCCCACGATAATCACCAATACGCCATTCAGCGCGCCGCCCGTATGCGCGCGGACCCAGCCCGCTGTGGTTCCATACATAGGCACTTCAAGGATAGTCCCAGGCCATACTTCCATTCCGCCCAGAAGGTTAAACATCAGCATAAAACCCGCGAACATCGCTGCCAGAATCACCAGCAGCCCGTGCCCTATCATTATTTGTTGTAGCCGCTCCATAACATCACTCCTCATTTTTATAGATCGTGAACCGATTCGCCTCAGGCAACCTTGCTGAAAGGCACTGGCATTTCGGGGTTCGCCGTATCGACCAGTGGCAACGGAGCGTCGCCCTCCAGTGTTCCATGGCCGGAAATCCACTCTTTGTACCATGCCGGATCATGTTCCTGTCGCGGGTTGTATCCCGGCACGAGCGCTCGCAACATAAAGGGACCGACGTTATACAGGGCCGCTCCAATTTCTTTGAGGATCCTCATCCACGTCGCTGGTCGTTTAAGCAGATTGTCCTTTCTGAGCGCCGTGAACATTCCAACGATTCCCCAGCCCCATAAATGAAAAGTTCCGTGCAACACGCCGAAAGCCCGTGGCCAATACTTCCCCGAATAGGCCATGTAGACATCGAAGGCGACCGTTTTGTGTTCTGTTTCCTCGACCATGTGCATCAGCCAGAACGACGTGACGTGCGGCGACGCGTTCTTGAAAAGGGCATGGCGTTTAGTGATTAACCAATGCGTAAAGCCATTCGTCATGCACTCAAATCCAGCGTTGTAGGCCAGTTGGGTCCTCAAGCGCATCTGCGACAAGCGTTCGAAGGACTTCGCCATACGCTGCTCCACCTCGCCGAGTTCTGGATACCCGTTAGCCTTTAGCAGTTCGTTCAAGCGTCGATGGCATTGATAATGTCGCGCTTCCTGTCCGTTGAAGCCGCGCATGTCTGCCAATAGGTCCTCGTGATCCACAAACTTCATGGCAGATTGCGTGGACTTGATTAGATATGGCTCCAAATAGGGCATCGTTAACGACAGTCCATTGAACAGATGCGAGCGCACCGGGTTGTGCGGAACCCAGACAGGATTGAGATCCGGTGGAAATTCAAACGAGAATTTCCGGATTACGATTTCCTTGGCGTCCTTAGGAATGTACTTGAATGGTTTTTTCATCGCGTTTTACTCCGAGAAAAAGCTTCGAGAATGACCAGCCCGCACCGCGAACCCAGTCCAGGTAAGTGACTGGCCGCCGCACCGCAGCGCCTTGCAGTCAGCCTTCAGCAGAGCACCGCGAGTGATAGCTTGGGTCAGATGCATGATGCCGTACTGACGAATTTATCGAACCGGATGCGCGAGCCGAACATCCCTTTGCCTTTAAGCACTTCGATCACCGCATCGATCATTCCGGGCGGCCCACACAGATACGCGTCGCCACCACGCAGATTACCGCTCAGCCTATCGATCACCTCCGTCACCAGACCGGTCTCACCCTTCCATGCACCGCTAGCGCCGGGCGCAGCAACCGTGGGGACATACTTGAAGGCCGACAGGCCCGCCGCGATGGTGGCTATTTCCTCGCTGCAGATTAGATCGTTCGCGGTGCGAATTCCATAATAGAAAACAATCTCACGCTTGCTTCGCTGTTCGCTGAGCGACCTTAGCATCGACAAGATCGGTGCCATGCCTGAACCGCCGGCGACCATCACCATCGGCGCGCTGCCCTCGTGTACCTTGAACTGGCCGAAAGGACCACGCACTGCAAGGCGGTCTCCTGCGGCGAGAACCTGTGCCAAGGCGCCTGAAAACCGTCCGTCCGGGATCTCCTTGATAAGGAGTTCGATGCTGCGGCCGTCGCCAGGGGCATTGGCCATTGAGTAGGCACGCCACTCGCGCGACCCGGGCACATTCACTTCGACGAACTGGCCGGCGTCGAAATGCAGCGGCGAGTCGCTGTCAATATCGAGCACCAGTTGCCAGATATCCGGCGACAGTTTGTTGCGCGCAGCGATGCGACAACAAAATTCCACGATGGGGCGCGCTGTGCTCAGTTCGGCCTCGTCGTAGTGCTCAAGTTGCACAACAATGTCTTCCAGCGGATAGGCTGAACACAGGAGTGTCATGCCGGCGTCTCGTTCGTACTGCATCAGCGCGAAACCAGAGGCCTGCACTAAGTCCACTTCGCCTTCTGTGATGCGCGCTTTACAGCTGCCGCAGGCGCCATGCTTGCATCCGTAACGCAGCCCAATCCCCTGGCGGAGCGCCGCCGAGAGGATGGTTTCCTCTTCGCCGCATGCGAATTGAACGCCAAACGGTGCGAGCGTAACGACGTGGTTCACGCCACCTCCACAAGTGGTGGCGGCGGTGGTCTCTGCACCACGTAGTCGCAGCGCTTGATGTCCTCCAAGGTCCACATGCGCTTGGGCTCAAGCGCCGGTTGGGCGATGAGTGTCTTGCCGTCTTCCCGTACGAAGCCCATATCGCGCGTGACTTCTGATAACTCAAAACCATCGTAACGATCGAGGAAGGTTTGGAAGCCCTGATAGCGAATCGGCTCCTTGAAAAAAATCTCCTGACACCCCTCTGAGCAGAACGTAAACAGCTTGCCGGCGTGCATACACGAACGCCCCGAGTTAGCGTTTGGCAATGGGAAGATGGTCGGCAGCTGACAGACCTGACAGAAATTGGGCAGTCCACCGAGCTCTTTCAGAACCAACGTCTGATCGGCAGGCTCGGTGCAGCGATTGTAAGCTTCCCAGAAGCCGCCATAGTTTGCGTACCAACCAGGATATTTTTTCTCGAACCACTCCATGTCGGCGGCGGTCATGCCATCGTAGCGGTGGTAGAACACGGGCCACGCGCCGAACAGGTACACCGCAGCAGAGTGTGAAAGATAATCCTGGTCGGAAATCATTCTCTCCAGATGCTTAGGCGCCTCAATGCCGTATTTTTCAAGCTTCTGATAGAAGCCACCGTAGAACTCATCGAACACCCAGCGCATGTTCATTTCTTTAGCTGACTCTTGTCGCTTAGTGACGAAGTAGTCCGTAAACAGATTAATGCCCACGCTCAAGCTCGTATGGATTCGCCAAGACCATTTGTCGAGCGCTTGTTGAACCAAGGGAACATTGCGGTCGTCCTGCAGCAAGGTCACGAAGGTCGCCCAGCCATTGGCCATATGTCGCGCTTCGTCCGACTGAATGGTCAGCATGGTCGAGGCCATCATCTTGTCGCCATGCGCCGCGGCAGCGGTCGACAAGCCGACAAAGAAGACATTGGTATAGGCGGTTTCGACGAACATCTGCAGGCCGAGCGAAGTTTCGACAGGGTCGCAGGTCAGCAAATCCTCGAGCATCGCGCGAAATATTCCGCCGCCGACACTGGTTCCCGCCGCACGCATCGCGATGTCAAAGCCCGCAGGGTCACGCCAGCTGCGCATGTGATGACGCAAGGTGTTGCTTTCAAGCTGCGAATGTCGGACTTCATCCAGGCTCTGCATCATGTAGCCTTGACGCAGCTCCATGGGTGCCACACTGCGCACCATGCGCCCCATTTGGCGGGCTGCGGAGTACTCGATGCCGGGCAGATTGGAGAGGGCGAACTTCATCCCCTCCATCCACCGCGCGTCGGGTTCGGCGTCGCTCAAGCGACTCGACGCTTCAAGGATCGCGTAGTGACGATTGTCTTTCTCATGTTCCGTTTGGAAGTACTCGCGAACGAAAGTCTTGAAGGGATCGACCGGCTTCAGTCCTGCAAGGTGGAAACGCGTTTTCTCTACGAGTTTCTGGTCTTCGCGAATGTAGGTTGGATCCCAATCGATCGATTTCACGCGATCGTAGGCAGTGGAAAGAGCGTCACTCATCAGATTTTGTCTCGCTGCCAGGTGTTGCCAACATTCAGTCCGCAAGCGCTTCCTTGATGGAGACGCATTTTTCACTCACTTCGACCTGCCCCGTATAACTCACGAATACCACGAGCAAAGTGGACACGTCATAGGGGCGGCCGAGCGCTTCCGAAATCGTCGCAATATTCAGGTCGAGGCGCCGTTCATTGCTGACCGTGAGGTATGCGCCGTGGTTCTCTAAAACAGCATCGGGGTTATCGATGCAGGCGGCTTCGGCAATGGCCGATGCCTCCTCGCCGGCCATCAGTTTCACGCTGACGCGCGTGGACCCGGTGAGCGCGCGGGCGGTCATATCTGCGCCTGCTTGGCATCGAGCCCACTATCGCGCAAGAGTTGGTGCCATTCCCGAACTACAGTCTGGCGCGCGGTAGCGAAGCTCTGCACAGGCACGTCAAGCGCGTCGAACAGCGGCGCGATGGCGTCGCAAGCGCTCATCACCTGGGGCATCCAATGGGCAAGCCAAGCGATCATTACTTGCGCGTTGCTTGCATCCGCGGCAAGTAGAAAACGCGCCAGCGCAGTGGCAGCCGCCCGTCGCGGTGCGCGGTCTTTTTCTGCGCCTTCGGCGATGACTGAAGCGACCGTGTCACCATGCCGTGGTGCCGAGCGCAGAACGAGCTCGCGGTTGAACAGCGTCGCGAACAATGGTTCGTAGATCAGATTGATGACGAAATTGATCTCGCCCCAATCGCGCGACGCCATCAGATATTCGATGACTCTACGGGTTGGTTGCCACATCGGCGATTCCAGCCACAGCGCCTTGCAATTGCCCTCGTCATAGGTCGGCAGTGCCGACTCAAGCGCCAGGCCATAGAGCGCGATGTCCTGCGAGTGGCGGTCTTTCTCCAGCCCCTGAAACAGCAACGGCCCCGCGACGACGTCGGACAGCGCCTCGCGCTGGGCATAACTCAGGGCCATGAATAGTCCATATTCCGGAAACCGGTAGGCCGCATAGTGGGTAGCAAGAAAGGCCTGCCAGCGGGGTAACAAACCCTCGAACAAGCGTGCTCGTTGGGCACCCTCGACCGCTTGCGTAATGGCGTTGCCGGTGGCGACCTGGCGCGTGACATAGGGCCGAAACCAATCTTCCGCCGGATCGCGATAAGCCCACCAGTCCTGCGCTTTAAGTTTGGTCGAGCTATCGTCCCAGGCCGCGCGGCCGTTCTGGTCGCGATTGAACCAGCCCTGCGCTGCGAAATTTTTGGGATCCCATTGGCTGTGAAGGGTCACTTCCTCGTATTGCGTCGCCCGCCGCTTGGCTGGCTCGAAATAGCGAAAGCGAATGATTTTGCTGCCGGACGGTGTTTGACTCACGGACAGGCCCCTTCGTGCTCATTGTCGACTTCCAAGATCGGATTATCGGTGCATTCAGCGACATCATTTTATCCGGGATAACAGCGGGTGAAATCGTCGCCGACGTCAACCGCCTTACTTGGCGGCCATCTGGTCATGAGTGCCGGACACATGATCGCGCAATTGAAGTTCCGTGGCCAGAAGCAATACGAGGTCGATGAATTCCTGCAGGCATTAATCCGCGGTACGGTGCCGTCGCCGTAGACCATCGGCGCACGCAGGTAAAGCTCAGGCCGCGTCGCGCTTGGCATCGGGCACAAACACGGCAGCTGCGTCCGCACCGTTGTTCCAGATGAATTCAAGGTACGCCTCGGCAATTTTCCAGCCGTCGCTCGTTAACGCGAACGTCCAGCGGTAGCGCCCACCAGACATATAAAAATCGGTCGCCTTTTGCGCGTCAGTCACGCCGACGAAGATCAAATTGCCAGTACCGGTCGCCCGCTCACCGCTCACCTCGAAATCAAGGTTGATCATGATGTGCTGCATCACGCTGTAGACATGATCCATGGCGCCTTTGCACTTGTCATGAATGTCCTGGCGGCCACACATCACGCCAAAGCCGCCGGCAAATTCGAACACCGCATCGGCGGTGAAACATTCGGACCATCCCACCCAGTCGAAGGCGTCTGCACGTTTGTGGTAGGTGTTAATCAGCGTGTTCAGCGCGCGTTCGTGTTCGATACGCTGGAGGCGATGTTCAAAATTTTCGCTGCTCATGGTTAACCTCTCGCTGCTTGTGATCAAATGTATTGTGCGTATTCATCCAATGCTTTTAGAACAACCTTCTCGTCGCCGACTGGCAAACGCATGATGGCCCGCGTGGCACCCGAATCGCGTGCCTTGGCGAGCGTCACGGCCGACTGGATCTCATCGGCGAGGAAAAACAAAGACACCTCGAGTTTGGCCGGATCGCGACCGAGCGAGCGCATCTGCGCGTGAATGTCGGCAATGCTGCGTCGGGTCTCTTCCACATCAAAGGTCAGCGGCAGCCAGCCGTCGCCGTAACGCGCGACCTGGCTGCGCCCGAACGGCGTATCAAGCGTTCCCAACACCACCGGCGGGCCCTCCGGTCGCAGTGGTTTAGGGTATTGCCAGCTTTCTGCGAACTGCACGTACTCGCCGGCAAAACTCGCGCGTTCGTGCGCCCACAACGTGCGCAATGCGCTGAGTCGTTCGCGCAGCTCGCGCCAGCGATGTTCGAAGCGCACCCCATGATGGCCCATCTCGGCGACATTCCAGCCAGCGCCCACGCCGAAAATTAAGCGTCCATCACTCAAGCGATCAAGGGTGGCCACCTGTTTGGCGAGCGAAATCGGATGGTACTGATTGATCAGACACACGCAGGTACCAAGCCGCAGGCGGCTGGTGACTGCCGCAGCAGCGGCCAAGGTGGTAAACGGATCCGACATGTGCCGGTATTCTTCCGGCAGGAAAAACTTGCCATTGCCAGCGAGCGGCATCCCGGTCTGCGGATCGGCAGGCTCGCCCTTCCCCGGCACCGGGATGTGGGTGTGCTCGGGAACCCATAGCGATTCAAAGCCGCGTGCTTCGGCGGCCCGCGCGAGGTGGTCCAGGCGCAGAGCGTATTCAGTGTTGAATGAAAAAACGCCCAGCTGCATCGGTTCTTTCCTGTGAATTCACACGCCGAAATAGTTGAAGAACCGAATCTTCGGTTCGCCAGCGAGCATCGCACCCAACGCGTTCATATCGCCCCGTTCACCGCGCCAGGCCAGATATTTTTCGTAAGCCGCACGCGTATCCCACTGTTCAACGATAATGAGTTCGGTCGGAGCGTCCTGATTCTGTCCCATATGCAGCGTAACGAAGCCGTCATAGGCTCGCGTATCCGGCAGCACACTTCTGAACCAGGCGCGTCTCGATTGTAGTGGAAGCGCGCACGACTGCCAGCGTGGCGCCTTCCCGGCCATCGCAGCGGCTAGACTTCCGCCGCTTGCGCTGCCAGTTCCTCTGGCAAGGCCCTTCCCGCGAAATAAAAATGGACTGCCGCCCACACATTGAACAAGGAACACAAGAACAACGCATAGCGCAGCGAATCGACGCCATATTTCGCGTGCAACAGATCGCTCATCACACCGACAAACTGCGGGCCCGCACCAAGCCCGATGATGTTCACGATAAACAGCAGCACCGCAGCGGCGACTGCGCGCATGCGCAGGCCGACCAAACTCTGCGTCTGCGCAAAGCACGTACCCTGCCAGAAGTTGCCGAGCAGAAAGGGCACCACCATGAACCACAACGCATGCTTCGCGTTAGACGCAAAGAACACCCCGTAGGCAAATGGGAGGGTGATCACCACCGCCACACACACAATCCAGAGCGCCCAGCGCTTATCGCGCCGACCGCAGCGATCCGCCAGATACCCACCGAGTGCAATGCCGATCGCGCCGGCGATGCCGATGATAAGACCCAGTGAGGTGCCGACGGCACCCGAGGTCATGCCATGGGTGCGCATCAAAAAGGCCGGCATCCAGATAATCCACGAGTAACCGACGAACGCCGTCAGGCCGCCGCCCAACGCCAAGTGGATAAATGCCCGCTGGCGACGCAGATGGCGCACGGTTTCAGTCAGGGTTGGCTGCGTGACGGCCACGGCGCGTAGCTCAGCCTGACCACGCAGCGGTTCGCGTACCGTAAAGCGCACGATAAGTGCGAGTACCAAACCCGGCGCACCCACCACAAAAAAGGCCGCGCGCCAGCCGAAGTACTGGTTGATCCAGCCACCTGCCAGGAAACCGAACAGAATGCCCAGCGGAATTCCCATGGCGTAGATCCCGAAGGCCGTCGCGCGCTCTTCAGGCGGGTAATAATCGGACAGAATCGCGTTGGCGGGCGGGGTACACCCTGCCTCGCCAATCCCGACGCCGATGCGCGCGGCGAGCAATTGCCAGAAGTTCGTGACCAGCCCCGATAGCGCCGTCATCCCGCTCCACAGGGCGAGTGAGATCGCAATGACATTGCGGCGATTCGCGCGATCCGCGTAACGCGCGATCGGGATACCGAGGGTGGCGTAGAACATCGCGAACGCAATGCCTGATAGCAGTCCCAGCGCGCTATCTGACAACTGCAATTCGCGTTTGATATCCTCCAGCAGGATCGACAGAATTTGGCGGTCAATAAAATTGAAGGTGTACACGACCACTAGAATGCCGAGCACATAGCGGCGGGTACTGTGCAACGGGGCTGTCGGTTCATTCATGGTCGGCAATCGTGCCGGGCGTATGCCCGATAAGCAAGCGCGACCGTGCGTGAGCAAGACGTTGCAGGCGGGTCCCTGCTGTGTTTAATGTGGGTGCCACCTGCTGGAAATTCCCCCATGACAAATGTTCCGCCGCATTGTTTTAATGTCCGTCACGTATGACGACTAAGCCACACGGCGTGGTCGGTAGTTCGGCGCGCACTATCGGTCACTACGATGAGCGCGCCCAGGCTTACTGGGACGGCACCCACGATCATGATGTCAGCCAGAATGTGGCCGCGCTGCTGGCGGCGCTCGAAGGGGTGCCGCCCTGGACCATTCTCGATTTCGGCTGCGGGCCCGGGCGCGACCTCACAACTTTCACGCAACTCGGTCATCACGCGATTGGGCTTGATGGTGCGCCGCAGTTCGTCGCGCTGGCGCGGATCCACAGTGGCTGCGAAGTCTGGCAGCAGGATTTCCTGACGCTCGCGCTGCCGAACGCGAAGTTCGATGGGGTCTTTGCCAACGCGTCGTTATTTCATGTGCCGAGTGCAGCACTGCCGCGCGTGTTGGCGCAGCTGCACGCCACACTCAAACCTGGCGGCGTGCTGTTCACTTCCAACCCACGAGGAAACGATCAGGAGGGTTGGCAGGGTGAGCGCTACGGCACCTACCACAGCTGGGAACGCTGGCGCGATTATGTGTGCCGGGCGGGTTTTAGCGAAGTGCAGCATTACTATCGACCCCCAGGGCTACCGCGCGCGGAACAGCCGTGGCTGGCGAGCGTTTGGCGAAGTTCAAATGTCGATACGGCACCCGCGTAGGGGTCAAGGGAGAACGCCTTGATTTAAGCGCGTTGGTAGGACGGCACTCGAGGGCAAGTAGGCATTTCTTCACAGCTCTCGGTAGGAGCGGCTTTAGCCGCGAACAGTGCTGAATCGCCCATCGCGGCTAAAGCCGCTCCTACGGTAATAGGATCGAACCGCGTGCCTTAAGTGAGTGTCACTCGGGTCAGCGGATTCAGACGCCGTTGTAGTGATTCCGTTTATGCGCGCGGCTGGCGATACTGTGCGGCACTGAAATCGAGGAGCAGGCTCATGGCAGCGGAAGGCAGCGAACGCGCGGCACGCCATCGCGCGGAAGATGACGATCCGCAAGAAACTCAGGAGTGGCTCGAATCGCTCGACGCCGTGATTCGCGACACGGGCAGCGAACGCGCGCAGTTCCTGCTGCATCAACTCGAAGAGCGCCTGCGCGAGACAGGGGTGCACTCACCCACACTGCCCTATTCGGCCTACCGCAATACCATTCCGCTGGACAGCCAGACACCGTATCCCGGCGACCTGCTGCTCGAAGAACGCCTCACGTCGCTCATGCGCTGGAATGCGCTTGCGATGGTCATGCGCGCCAATCACGCGCATGGCGAACTTGGCGGGCATATTGCGAGCTATGCGTCAGCCGCGGAAATTTTCGAGGTCGGCTTCAATCATTTTTTTCGTGGCGTGGATGCCGCAGATGGCGGTGACCTGGTGTTCTTTCAGCCGCACTCGGCCCCTGGCGTGTATGCGCGCGCTTTCCTCGAGGGCCGCCTCAGCGAAGTCCAACTCGCCAACTATCGCCAGGAAGTGGGCGGCCATGGCCTGTGCTCGTATCCGCATCCGTGGCTAATGCCGAACTTCTGGCAGTTCCCCACGGGCTCGATGGGGATCGGGCCGATCAGTGCTATCTATCAGGCGCGCTTCCTGCGCTACTTGCGTGATCGCGGGCTCGCCACGCCGGATGAGCGCCGGGTGTGGGGCGTATTTGGCGATGGCGAGATGGATGAGCCGGAGTCTATCGCCGGCCTTACCTTGGCGGCGCGCGAGAAGCTCGACAATCTCACCTTCATCATCAACTGTAACCTGCAACGGCTCGACGGCCCCGTGCGCGGCAATGGCCAGATCATTCAGGAACTGGAAGCGCTGTTCACCGGCGCGGGCTGGAATGTAATCAAAGTGCTGTGGGGTTCGGATTGGGATGCGCTGTTCCAGCGCGACACCCAGCACACCTTGCTGCGGATTTTTGCAGCCACACCGGATGGTGAGTACCAGACGCTCGGTGCGAAAGATGGTAGCTACAATCTCGCGAATTTCTTTCAGCAGGATCCGGTGCTCGCCCAGCTGGTCGCGCATATGTCGGAAGCAGAGATCGATGCGCTGCGGCGTGGTGGCCACGATTTCCGCAAGCTCTATGCAGCGTTCGCGACCGCTAAGGCCACGCGTGGTCAACCCACCGTGATTCTCGCCAAAACCAAGAAGGGTTTCGGCATGGGTGATACCGGAGAATCACGGATGACTGCGCACTCCGCAAAAAAGCTCGATGTGGACGCGCTGAAATCTTTCCGCGATCGTTTTCACCTGCCGCTCTCGGATGCTCAGGTAGCGGCACTCGAATTTTGCAAACCTGCACCAGACAGTCCAGAGCTGCGCTATTTGAATGCGCGGCGCGCCGCCTTGGGCGGCTGCCTGCCGCGCCGCCAGGGCGCCGCACCCAGCGTGCCCATCCCACCACTCGCGAGCTACGCCAACTTCGCCTTGCAGGCAGACGCCAAAGAGATGTCCTCCACCATGGCCTGCGTGCGCCTGCTCGGCAATTTGCTGCGCGACAAGACCCTCGGTCCACGCCTGGTGCCGATCGTCGCCGACGAAGCGCGCACCTTCGGCATGGCGAATCTGTTTCGCCAGGTCGGGATCTATTCTTCCGTTGGTCAAATCTACGAGCCCGAAGACGCCGGCTCCATGCTCTACTACCGGGAAATCAAAAACGGCCAGCTGCTGGAAGAAGGAATTACCGAAGCCGGTGCGCTGTCGTCGTGGGTCGCGGCGGCCACTTCCTACAGCGTGAACGGACTCGCGATGCTGCCGTTCTATATTTATTACTCGATGTTTGGCTTTCAAAGAGTCGGCGATTTGATCTGGGCGGCCGCCGATCAGCGGGCACGCGGCTTTCTGTTGGGAGCCACTGCCGGTCGCACCACGTTGAGTGGCGAAGGCTTGCAACATCAGGACGGCTCCAGCCAGCTGGTGGCGGCGACCATTCCAAATTGTCGTGCCTACGATCCCACCTACGCCTACGAACTCGCAGTGATCCTCGATCACGGCATGCGCCGGATGCTCGAACAGCAGGTTGATGAGTTCTACTACATCACGGTGATGAACGAGTCTTACGCGCAGCCGAGCATGCCCTTGGATGTAGTGGACGGAATCTTGCGCGGGATGTACCGACTCGCAGATCCTGGTAGCGGCGACGCACCGGCCGCCATCCGCCTGCTCGGCTCGGGCACGATCCTGCGCGAAGTCATCGCCGCCGCCGAACTGCTGGCGACGGACTGGGGCGTGACGTGCGAAGTATGGAGTGTCACCAGCTTCAGCGAGCTGGCGCGCGAGGCGCGCGACACCGTACGCTGGAATCGCCTGCATCCGCAGCTGCCGGCACGGATTGCCTATCTTGCGAGCTGCCTGCCCGGCGGCGTGCCGATTGTGGCCGCGACTGATTATGTCTGCGCCTACCCAGCACTTATCGCGCCCTATCTTGTTGCACCATTCTGCGCGCTCGGTACCGATGGCTTTGGGCGTAGCGATTCACGCGAGGTGCTGCGCGATTTCTTCGAAGTGGATCGACGCCATATTGCGCTCACTGCGTTGAGTGCGTTGGCACGCACGGGCGCGGTGGCGGAAGATTTTCCGGCACAGGCGATTGCGCGTTACGCGATAGATGCCGACTGCGCGGCGCCGTGGGAGCGCTAATCCACTGCACCCACTTCCGTCATCCCGTAAAGCGCGCAGCGCTTATCCGGGATCCATGCTGCTTCCTGCGAGCCCATGGATCCCGGGTCTGCGCCGCGATGCGGCTCCGCCCGGGATGACGGGCGGGGGCGATGGAATGGCGGTGACACTCCAGAACGAGAAATTACCGACCAATCCTAAATAACCAGTAAAGGAGTCACCCATGATTCTTGAAGGCATTCGCGTCCTGGATTTCACGCAGTACCTGGCCGGCCCGACGGTCACTCGGCTGATGGCCGAAATGGGCGCCGAGATCATCAAAATCGAACACGCGCCGAGTGGCGATCCCTCGCGCGGCCTGCCTTTCATGAAAGACGGCCGCAGCGGTTACTTCGTGCAGCAGAATCGCGGCAAGCAGAGTGTGTGTCTCGATCTGTCGAAACCAGAGTCCAAAGAAATTCTGACTGACCTGGTAAAAAGCGTGGACGTGCTGGTGGAGAACTATGGCCCCGGCGTGATGGAGCGGCGCGGCTTGGACTATGCCGGCGCGTCCAAGCTGAATCCACGGTTGATCATGGCTTCGATCTCGGCCTTCGGCAGAGTGAGTCCGCTGTCGCATCGCACGGGCTACGACTGGATTGCGCAAGCCTATGCTGGCTTCATGCATGTGACGGGGCCCAAGGGTGGCAAACCGCATCCCGTCGGCGTCGGCATGGCGGATGTCGGCTCCGGGGTGCACGCTTTCTCCGCAATCGGCTACGCGCTGTTTCATCGTGAACGCACGGGCCGCGGCCAGTATCTGGATATCTCCATGGTCGATGCGCTGTTTCATATGCACGAAGTCAATGTGCAATCGATTTCACTCGGCAATGGCTGGAAGCCGGGGCGGGTAGGCACTAATCATGAGCTGGTCGCGCCGATCGGCGTGTTTAAAGGCCCGGAAGGCTATATCGTGATCATGGCCTTGCAGCTGCAATGGCCGAATCTTTGCAAAGCAATGCAGCGTCCCGATCTCGAACACGACCCGCGCTTCGCACAACCCGCACCGCGCGCAAAAAACCAGGACGAACTCAATCCCCAGATCGAAGCCTGGCTAGCCACCTTCGACACGGATGACGCAGCGCTCGCCCGGCTCGAAGAATTTCGGGTGCCGAGCGCACCGGTGATCAGCCCCTTTGACGCACCCAAGTACGAATACTTTGAGAAGCGCGGCACCTTGCGCACGGTCAAGGATCCGATCCTCGGTGATTTCGTCATTCCAGGTTTCCCGCTGCGTTTCTCCGAACAACCCGAGTTTCCCGAACTCACTGCGCCGCTGCTCGGCGAGCATAACCAGCGTGTATTGGAAGAGGTGCTCGGCTATTCCGGGGATAAGATCGCGGCGCTCGCGACCAGCGGCGTATTGATTAAGGGCGACCGGTAGGCGTTCAGAAAGATGTCGGATAACGCTGCGCTCATCCGACCTATAGAAAGACCGCACCCTATAGGTCGGATGAGCGCAGCGTTATCCGACATTATGGTTTGCGACAAATTTCCCGGAGTCGGATTCGCGCGCAACGATCAGCGTCCTAGCGCCCCCGATAAACCGGCGCGCGCTTTTCCATGAACGCGCGCGGACCTTCTTTGGCATCCTCAGTCTGGAACACAGGCGCCGCGATCTCGTGTTCCAAATCCAGCGCGGCGCGTTCCGGCAGGCCAAGGCACGCGCGCGCCGAGCGCCGAATTGCTTTTACCGCGAGCGGGCCATTCGCCGCAATTTTGCCGGCGATCTCGAGCGCCTTGGCGAGTGGATCATCCGTCACGTAGTTCAAGAAGCCCAGCTGCAGCGCCTCCTGCGCCGTAATCAAATCGCCGGTAAGCAGCAGTTCCATCGCTTTGGCAAATGGCAGTTGCACCGGCAGACGCACGCTGGAACCACCGGCCGGAAAAATCGCCCACTTCACTTCCTGCACGCCGAACTTGGCCGCCGGCACGCTCACCCGAATGTCCGTGCCCTGAAGGATCTCCATGCCACCCGCGATCGCGTGTCCATTAACCGCGGCGATGATCGGCTTCTCAGGATCGAAGTCGCGCAGCAGCGCGCGCCGCGCGAGCATGGGGTCCTGCAGATATTTCTCATCCCATTCATTCTCCGCCTGACGTGCGCCGGAGATGAGTGGAATGAGCTGGCCGAGATCGGCGCCCGCGCAGAACGCGCTGCCGGTGCCGGTGAGCACTGCCACGCGCACTCGGTCATCAGCACGCACGTCGGCCCAGGCCTGCGCGAGGCGTACCGCGACTTCTGGATTAAGGGCGTTGCGCGCTTCCGGTCGGTTGAGGGTGATGAGGGCAATGTGTCCAGTGACTTCATAATTCAGCGATGCCATGTTCGGGTCTCCTGCCAGCAATCATTGTGGGGGGCGAATCAATCGGGGTCTCGGCGCAAGATTACCAGCATCCACACCACCACCGCTCGCAGCGTCGCACCGCCCCTCTATCCGCCCTTGGCACTTCCCCTTATCCTCCCCGCACAGACTCTCACTCACCAATGACGAAACGCCAGGAGCCCGCCATGGATGTCCTAGAAGCAATGCAAACCTTGAACGCCTGCCGCCACTACAAGACCGATCCCGTCGCTGACTCACTGGTCGCCAAAATTCTGAACAGCGCGCGCTGGGCCGCGACCGGCAGTAACAACCAGCCGGTCACTTATGTGGTGGTCCGCGATGCCGCGAAACGCCGCGCGATCCACGACCTGTATCAGCCGATCTGGGACACGGTCATGCAGAAATATTCGAGTGGCGAAATCAAATCCGGCTTCGATGCCAAGTTTCTCGCCAATGTTGATCACTTTGCGCGGCATTTGTGCGATGTGCCGGTCATGATTGTGGTGTGTGCCCGCTGGCAGGAACTCACCGCGCTCGATGCGAACCTTGGGCGCACTGTGTTAACCCCGGGTTCGTCCATTTATCCTGCCGTGCAGAATATGATGCTCGCGGCGCGCAGCGAAGGGCTCGGCACTGTGCTCACCACCTTGTTGGTGCTGTCCGAAAACGAGATCAAGAAATTACTCAACATTCCCGAAGACGTCGCGACCGCCGCAGTAATCACCTTGGGCTGGCCGGCAAAGCCCTTCCCGAAGAAACTCAAACGCAAGCCGCTCGCGACCACCGCCTTCCTCGACACCTATGGCGCGGCACTGCCAGGTGCTGCTGCCTATGTCTGACCAACCCGTTTACGGAGATCTCGCATGACAATGACAGTCAAGCTCGACGCGCTGCTTAAAGGCGCGATCAGCGCTGGTGAAATCCCCAATGTGGTCGCCATCGTCGGCAATCGCGATGGCGTGGTCTATGAAGGCGCCTTTGGGCCGACCAGCCTGGGCGCATCAGCAGCATTAACACCGCAGAGCGTGATTTGGATCGCGTCGATGACCAAAGCGATCACCTCTGCAGCGGTCATGCAGTTGGTGGAACAGGGCCGCCTTGAGCTCGACGCTCCCGCGCAGAATGTGCTGCCGGCACTTGGCCAAACCCAGGTCCTCGCAGGCTTCGATGCAGCAGGTAAGCCGCAACTGCGGGCGCCACGCCGTGCGATCACGTTGCGCCATTTACTCACGCACACGGCGGGTTTCGGTTATGAATTTTCGAGCGCAGACACCAGGCGCTACATGGACGCCAGTGGCCTGCCCAGCATCATGACCTGTACCAACGCCGCGCTTGGCGCGCCGCTGCTGTTCGATCCGGGCGAGCGCTGGGAATATGGGACCGGGATCGATTGGGCCGCCAAAATGGTGGAGAAGGTCTGCGCTCAAAGGATCGGTCAGGTCCTGCAAGACACTTTATTCGGTCCGTTGGAGATGACCAGTACTTCGTTCAAACTGAGTGCCGCGCAAAACCTGCGCCTGGCCGGCATGCATGCCCGCGCGCCGGACGGCTCGCTCGCCCCTCTGGATTTGGTCATGCCACAAGCACCAGAGTTGGAGATGGCAGGCGGCGGCCTCTACAGCACAGTCCATGACTATCTGCGCTTCATGCGCATGATTCTAAATGGCGGGAGCCTTGCTGGGGTGCGCGTACTACGGCCCGAGACGGTGGCAGAGATGACGCGCGATCATTGTCCCGGCATGGACTGCGGCCGCGTACTGAGCGTGGCGCCGGAAGTCTTGCACGATGCCGAATTCTTTCCTGGTACACAGGCGGGCTGGGGCCTGAGCTTCGTGATCAATCGCGCCGCGGTGCCACACGGCCGCGCGGCAGGCAGTCTCGCCTGGGCCGGGCTTTCGAATTGCTATTACTGGATCGATTTAAAGCGTGACATCTGCGCGGTATTGGCCACCCAGCTTTTGCCGTTCTTCGATCCCAAGACCATCGCGTTGCTGCGCGAATTTGAGCGACGGGTTTACGCGGAGGTAGGTGCGGCATAAAACGCTGCCGGGACGTGGCTCGGCGGCGTGTTTTCTATGGCTCGCGAATTTTTTCTTGCGCCGCGCGATAGGCCGCGAGGGTGCGCGCTTTAACAATCGCGTGCTCAACTATCGGCAGTGGATAGGTTCCGCCCGGGGTGAAGCCGTGCAAAGCCATTGTGAGTGGCGGCATTTCCCATGGGCGATGAATGTAGCGCGCGGGAATCGCCGCCAGCTCAGGGACGAAACGTCGGACAAAGGCCCCCTCCGGATCGAATTTCTCACCCTGCAGGACCGGATTAAAGATCCGAAAATACGGCGCTGCATCGGTGCCGACGCCGGCTGCCCACTGCCAACCACCGTTGTTGGCGGCGGGATCGCCATCGATCAATTGATTCATGAACCATTGCTCACCCTCGCGCCAGTCGAGCAACAAATCCTTGGTGAGAAACGAAGCAACAATCATGCGCCCGCGGTTATGCATCCAGCCGGTGGTTAACAACTGGCGCAGGCAGGCGTCCACGATTGGATAACCCGTTTGGCCCTGTTGCCAGGCGGTTAAGTCCTCCGGCGCCGTCCGCCACGGAATCGCCCGCAGCCGCGGATTAAACGCCGTGCGCAGGACGTGTGGGAAGTGATAGAGCACCGCGAGATAAAATTCACGCCACACCAGTTCCTTCAGCCAGGTAGTCGCGCCCAGACTCGCCGGCGTCGTAGCCAGTGCGTTGCGCGCTGCCACCACCGCGACTCGCGGCGAGAGCATGCCGAAGCGCAGATAAGGCGAGAGGGCTGAAGTGCCGCCGGCCGCCAACAAATCGCGCTGCCTGGCGTAAGCAGCGAGCGGTGCTGTGAGGAAATCCGCGAGGCGCCGTTGCGCTGTGATCTCGCCAGGCGGAAAGTCCAGGCTGGCGATGAATGGCGGTAGCAATGCACACGGCAACTTGACTGCCGGCGTTGGCACGGTCAATGGTGCCGGCAAGCAGTCCGCCAAGGTCGGTGCTGGCAGTGCTTGCCACGTGCGACTAAACGGCGTGAACACACTATAGGGTGTCTGTTGCTTGCTCAGCACGCGCGCCGGATGATGGACCGTGATGCCGGGCAACAGGGTCAGCGGGAGTTCACGAGCCAGCTCGGTATCGCGCCGACGTGCATAGGGACTGAAGTCCTCTGCAGCATAAATCGCCGTGGCTGCGGTGCTTGCCATTATTCCGCGTAGTACCTCCAGGGGTGCGCCCTCCGCGATCAGCAAGCGCGAACCGCGCTGTCTTAATGCGGCATCAAGTTCACGCAAGCCCCCAAACAGGAAAGCACGCCGACGCGCGGCATGGCGGTGATAGCGGCTATCAAGAATCGCGGGATCGAGCACGAACACCGGCACCACTTCGCCATGTGCAAGGGCCGCCATCAACGCGGGGTTATCCGTGAGACGCAGGTCACGCCGCACCCACCAGATGGCAGCAGTCACGGCGGCACCGTCTTTTCGTGACCAACTAACACGCCAGTGGGATCATCATGACAAGCCCCGCACCGACGCAGTGGGCCACTCTTAATTCCCTGCTGTACGATCTGCACATGGCAGTCGCGGCAGAAGGTGTGAAAATCGGCTTCGATCCGCCGCGCGAGCACGGGGCGAATCTTGTGGCAGAAGTAACAGGAATCCCGTCCCGTCGCATCGAAGAAATTGTGATGACAAGTCGCGCATTTGACCGCCCCATGATCATGGTGATCAAAATTAATCGGCAACAATGGCCGGCGCACGATCACCTGATCACGCCACTGGCTGATCCCATAGCCGGCAGCCGCGCTGAAAGTGATCGCTATAAGCAGGGATCGATGGCGCACAACGGGCGCTCCACAGCAGGAGTCTGAAATTGGCCGGACCAGGCAAAGCCCAGCGAGACGGCCAACCACGTAAGCGCAATCGCGCCGATAAGTCGCTGCACGCGGCGTCGCTCAAGATGAGTGGGATCACGCGCGGCACTCGCAGCAGAGCGCAGGGGCCAACGCCGTAACCCCCAGGTCGTCAAGGTCGGCACCAACAGCAGCCACAGCAACGCTACACGCCGGCCTCCATTGTCGTAGTAATACCCGGCGCCCAGCAGATGCCAACCGATGCAGCCGATCGCCATCACTGACAAGCCAGCATGCCAGTAACGCCAACTCTGGTAAGACCAACGCCAAGCCTCGCGATATAACGAGGACACGATCAAAAAGACACTGAGTACGGTGCCAAGCAAGCCGGCCATCATCGGCGCCACCGCACCCAGTTTGAGGTACTCAATCACCCTGTGTTCAAGCAGGATGAGCAAGCCTACGTGCGCCAGCACCAGCGCCGTCCCGAGATACGCAAGCGAGCGATGCGTGGCTTGAATCAATCTCAAGAAACCGGTGGCCCGATGCTGTGGCGCCCACCAGCGGGCACTCAGCAGTGGCAGCAGGGCGAGACTGCTCGCCGCGAGAATGCCGAGCGCCATCGCAAAATCCCACCAAAAATCAATTGCGCGTGGCGGTCCCGCGACCAGCAGAATCACGACCGGGACTGACGTATAAAACAGCACTGCGGCAAACCAGCGCTGCTCGAGTACGGTGTAGGTGGAAACTGCGGCAGCCGGTGGCGGCATGAAAAACCTGGGGCGAGAAGAACACGTAGTCGCGGAGTCTGCCAGATTTTGGCTTGCCGTTCCCTGCTTCGCTGAGCTTTAGGCCATACTACGGCACGTTCAACCAAACGAAACCTCGCCATGAATTTTGCGGCACTCACCGAACAACGCCACAGCGTGCGACGCTATCAACCCGAGCTTACGATCACCGACGCAGAACTGCGTGAGATCTTTCTGCAGGTGCAACGCTCGCCGAGTTCTTTCAATCTGCAACATTGGCGTTTTATCGTGATCCGCGAGCCCGCCCGCAAGAAATCACTGCGGGATCTCTCCTATGGCCAGCAGCAAGTGGAAGATTGCGCGGCGGCCGTGCTGGTGTGTGGACGACTGGACGCATTCGAGGACGCCGCCGATCTCTACGCCTCAGCACCAGCCGAGATGCGCGAAAAATTCGTGCCCATGATCGGCGGCGTTTATCGCAACCAGCCGACGTTGCAGCGGGAGGAAGCGATTCGTTCCGGTGCGCTGGCAGCGATGACCTTGATGTATGCCGCCAAGCATTTTGGGTGGGACAGTGGACCGATGATCGGCTTCGATGCGCAGAAAGTCGCCGGCCTGCTCGACCTCACGCCCAACATCGTGCCCGTGATGCTGGTCACACTTGGCAAAGCGCGGAACGGCGAACAACCGCCTCGGCTGTATCGCCGGCCCTTGAGTGAAATCGTGCAATTCGAATCACTCGGTGGAAACTGCCTGGCAGATTAAGGTGCGCTGAGCAAACGTGATGCGCGTCACAGGCGGTGCGCGCTGATTGTCGCGGGCCGCCGACGGTACACGCGCTAAGCGCCGCGAATCGTCTCCTTGCGTAAATTTCTTCGCGCCATCTCCGCTGCGCCATAGTGTTTAACAGCACCGGATTGCGCGCGCATCTCCTTGATCGATAACCCACCTCGCGGCATTCGTCCTTGGTCTGCGAGGGCGCGCGCCTGAGGCATCGCGTGTTTCGGCACGCGGCTTGCTCTATCCCTGTGAGATGCTCGAACGATAACGGGCACTGGAGAGGGAGTTCGAGTTATCCAATGAACGGAGTGTTCGCTCAATGAAGAAATTTTTAGGTCATGCAGTGGCGGTTGGCGCCATGCTGCTGAGTGCGCAAACGCACGCTGTGCCGTTGTTTGATAACTATATTGGTTCAAACGATCACGGCTACGGAGATGTGATCGGAAATCCAGATTGGTTCGACACTCAGCGAGCCGAGGTCATCCGCGAGAACGGTCAGCTCAACATCGATGTCTTTACAAATTTTGTCGGGAACGTAGGTAAATACGCGGGACTTACCACCAACGGCCTGGGAATCGGCTACGGTGACTTGTTCCTGGGCGGCCCATGGACTCCCTTTTCGCCCGACAATACCGTCGGACATAAACTGGACAATGCCACCAACGGCACCCATTGGGCTTACGGCTTAAGCTTCGACGATCCGTGGAGCACCGCGACTAATGGCACTTTCACGCTGTACAAACTCGGTGGCACGAATCTCGAGAACTTGATTCTGAGTGAAGAACTCTTCAAGCCAGGTGCGATCGTTCGTCAGGGTCAGGCGGTTCATGTTGATCGCACGCCGTCCACCGTAAACAAGCCCTCCACGGTAACCGAGATCGGCAACGGCACCTGGAATACAAATACCGGTGAAAAGCGCCTCAGCTTCGAACTTGACCTAAGTTTGGCGCAGGAACTTGCGAATTGGGAATATCTGTCTCTGCACTGGGGCATGACCTGCAATAACGATGCGATCGAAGGTGGTGTTGAACTGCCGCCGACGGTGCCAGAGCCAGCCACGCTTTCGTTGCTGGGGTTGGGGCTTGCGGGATTGTTGGTGCCCGTTCGGCGTCGGCAGAGAATTGGTTGAATATCGCCCAATCGCGGCTAAAGCCGCTCCTACAAGAGCCTTGATCGACCCTGTAGGAGCGGCTTTAGCCGCGATTACTACGTCGCTGCGCACCTCGCAACGACAATCAACCGCGATGATGCACGCTCTCCGGTCGCGCGAAAAACGCCGTCGCCTCGCGCGCTGCGAGCTTCGCGAGACGCTCCGGCGCGAAGCCCAAGGCCTGCAGACCTACCAATGAATTGGCGACTTCGCGATAACTCGCGAGCTTGCCATCCTGCAACTCGCAGATCGACACCCCTTCAAAGCCGGCCCGTTTACCCGCGAACTCGGGCAGCTTGGAATCAAAACTGAACACATAGCGCACATAGCCTAAACGTCCGTCCGACACCGGATCATGGAGATCCCAGCGGAAATTCCCGGCATCGCGATGAAAGTAGCCTTCAATCATCTGGATAATCGCGTCGCCCTGAAACGCGCCGTACAGGCAATCGTGGTAGACACCCTCAGGCGTGAAACAGGCACGGGCCGCGCGGCCATCGCCAGCGACCGCGGCACGGGTCATGTCGGTTATCAGGGTTACGAAGCTCATTTAGTCTCCTTCAAGATCGAGATTTGGATTTTCCGCGCAGAACCTCACGGCCCCTTGGATCCCGGATCTGCGCCCGGGATGACAGAATTAGTGCCGCGCCTTCCGTGGCAAATTGATTCAAAGAAACGCCTTGATAAACGCATTCACCTGGGTCGCTGCCTCCATGTGCACAAGATGACCAACACCCTCAAGCACATGCGCGTGCACATTCGCTGGTAGTCCACTCGCCTGATGCACAGAGATGATCTGATCCTGTTTACCCCAGATCACTTGCACTGGCATTGCTAAGCTCGCGAGTTTCTCGCGTAGATTCACCTGCTGCCGATCTCCATTCACAAATCCCGCTGCGATCATGCGCAGCGCCTCCGGCACACCATCGGTGCGTTTGAACTTCAGGATGTCGTCGATCAACTGCCGCGTGATGAGCTCGGGGTTGGCTACCAGCTGCTGCAATATCGGTTTCATATCACGGCGCGATTCACCACTGATGAAACCACTCAGATAGCTGCCATTGATCTCATCTCCAAGGGAGGCCGGTGCGAGCAAGGATGCTGAGAGGACTCGCGTGGGCGCCACCAGCGCGAGCTGCAGCGCAAGCGCACCGCCTAATGAATGACCGACGAGATGTGCGCGCTCGACAGCGACCGCCGTCATAAAATTCAGCACCACTTGCGCGAGCGCCGCCGGCGAGCCGTCCGCAAGCGCTTTAGTGGACTGACCGTGTCCGGGCAGATCGAGCGCATAAACCTGGGCGACAGTGGCCAACGGTTCCTGCGTGAATAACCAGTTGCCGAGATCGCCGCCAAAGCCATGAATCAATATCACTGCCGGACCGCTATCACCCACCTTGGTGTAGCGCAAACGCCCTGCGCCCACCTCAGCCCACAGGTAGTTAGGGCCGGTGTCTCCTTCCTCTGGTGCGGGCGGCACATAGTTGGCCAGAAATTCTGCGACGTAGGCATCGATCTCCGCCTCACTCACCGACGCCGGCGCCATCACGCCCAGTAACGCACCGACTGGCAGCACATCATCCGCCTTAGCGACTTGCCGCCGCAGCAGCCCGGGTTCAAGTGCTTCGAAAGTATTCGCAATTTTCTCGGTTTCGATATCGAGCACCTGATCGCCCGGCTGCAGTGACGTGCCAACCGCAGCCAACCAATCAACTACCTTCCCTTCCTGCATGGACAAGCCCCACTTGGGCATCGTGATCGGCGCAATCTCTGGATAAGCCATCACGCGTACTCCATGCACTTACGCACGGCGGCTTCAACTTGGGCCGGGCCGGGGATATAGAGATCTTCCAGCACGCCGGAGAAGGGCACTGGCGTATGTGGCGGCGTGACCATCTGAATCGGTGCGTTGAGGAATTTAAAGCCCTTTTGGGCGACCATCGCGGAAATATCAGTCGCCATGCCGCAACGTGGCGAGGCCTCATCGACAATCACCAAGCGCCCGGTGTTCTCAACGCTTTCCAAAATGGTGTCTTCATCAAACGGCGAAGTCGAACGCGGATCGATAATTTCGCAGCTGATGCCTTCTTTGGCGAGTGTCTCGGCCGCCTTCTTCGCCTGATTCACCATGCGCGCCAGCGCAACAATCGTCACATCCGTGCCTTCGCGCACCACCTTGGCTTCGCCAAACGGAATGGTGTAGGACTCTTCGGGCACCTCGCCCTCCATGGAATAGAGCGCCTTGTGTTCGCAGAAAATCACTGGATCGTCATCCCGGATCGCCTGAATCAACAGGCCTTTGGCATCGTAGGGATTCGATGGAATCACCACTTTCAGGCCGGGGATGTGCGTAAAGATCGGATACAGGCACTGCGAGTGCTGCGCGGCGGCGCGAAAACCAGCACCGATCATGGTGCGGATCACCACCGGGGTTCTGGCCTTGCCGCCGAACATGTAGCGGAACTTTGCAGCCTGATTGTAGATCTGATCGAAACACACCCCGAGAAAATCGATGAACATCAGTTCACACACGGGGCGCATGCCGCAGGTCGCGGCGCCAATCGCGGCACCCACAAACGCGGACTCGGATATCGGCGTATCCATGATGCGGTTCCCATACTTGCCGTAGAGCCCTTTGGTCACCCCGAGCACGCCGCCCCAGGCGTCCATTTCGCCATCCGCACCTGTCCCACCCACCACGTCTTCGCCCATCAGAATGACCGTCGGGTCGCGCGCCATTTCTTGATCGAGCGCTTCGTTGATGGCCGTTTGGAATGAAATTTTTCGCGCCATGACTTATCCCCTTAATACTTGATGTAGACGTCGGTCAACAAATCTTCCGGCGCAGGATTGGGCGCCGCCACGGCGGCGGCCACCGCTTCCTCGATCAGGCGCGCGACTTCGTCATCGATTAGGCTAAGTTCCGCCGGTGAGATGCTGTGTTCGCGGGTGACCCGATCTTTGAATCGCACGAGGCAGTCCTTGGTGGCACGAACGTTTTTGACCTCATCCGGTGCTCGGTAATTTTGATTATCACCTTCAAAGTGACCGAAAAAGCGATCGAGTTTGACCTCCACCAGCGAAGGCCCATCACCGCGGCGTGCGCGCTCAACCGCCACGCGCATCGCTTCATACACCGCAAAAAAATCGTGTCCATCCACCGTCACACCTGGCATGCCAAAGCCCGCTGCGCGGGTGGAAACATCCCCGCAGGCCACCGAGAAGCGCGCGCCGGTGGCCTCGGCATAGCCGTTGTTCTCGGCGACGAAAATCGCGGGGATCTTCCACGCGGCGGCGAGATTCATGCTCTCGAAAGTGGTGCCTTGATTGGAGGCGCCATCGCCGAAGAAGGCGACTGCGACGCCGCCATTGCCTTTGAATTTGGCCGCCAGCGCTGCGCCACACACCAACGGCGGGCCACCGCCGACAATGCCATTCGCGCCCAGCATGCCGGTATCGAGATCGGCGATGTGCATCGAGCCGCCCTTGCCGTGGCAGGTCCCGGTCTGCTTGCCATAAATCTCTGCCATCATGCCTTTCACCTCGACGCCCTTGGCGATGCAATGACCGTGACCGCGATGGGTGCTCGCGATTTTGTCGTCGTCCGTGAGATTCATACACACGCCGGCGGCGGAGGCTTCTTCACCCGCGTACAAATGCACAAAGCCCGGAATGCCGCCTTTGGCAAACTCGACATGCACCCGCTCCTCGAATTCGCGGATCGTTTTCATGCGACGGTAGGCTTCGAGCAAGTCCTCTCTTGAGAGCGCGATTCCCATGATCTCCCCTCCTCTGCTTGATAGATTTGAATAATAGCGCGAGGAAGCGTATCACTTCCCTCTTGAGGCGGTAATGCCAGTGCCCGAGCCCGTAACTATGTGCGCTCGCACATGACCACAGACCTGCCGCCGTTGCGCGCGGCCACGCACTTTAGTACGGTCCCTGCATCGCTTTAACAAAAAGTCATTCCGGTCGCGGGCGGCACCATCCCTGCACATCTGTATGTGCCAGCGAACACTTAGGCCTTGCCGGCCCTGGTGCATTTCCATGAGGGCGGCTGGGTGCTGATGAATCTCGATACCCATGATGGCCCGTGCCGTACCTTGTGCAATAAGACCTGGGTTATCATCGTCAGCGTGGAATACCGCAAAGCACCGCAGTTCAAGGCGCCGGTGCCCGCTGAGGATTGCTATGCGGCGCTGGACCAGTTTCGCTGGGCTACCAGCGGCGTTTCTGCAGAAATATCTGTAGCACAGTCAACACCAGACGCGACTGTTCCCGCCTCTGGCGCGTTTATGACCGGCGGCGGCGTGAATGAGGCGTAAAGGAGACTGAAATGGGCGATGCATACTCGATTTACAGCAAGTCGTTCCTGATCAATCCGGGCGCGAGCGTCGGCAATCCCGATGCTAAGTGGCCTGATCCCGTCCATGCGCCGCGCCTTATCGACCATCCCGAGCGGTATTACTCGCGCGCGCATGCTGAGCGCGAGTGGCGGGAATTGTGGTCACGCACCTGGAATATCGCCGGGCGTGAGTCTGATGTCGCAAAGATCGGCGATTTCTTTCGTTTTGATCTGGGGCCCGAGTCTTTCCTCATCGTTCGCGATGACAGCGGGACCCTGCGGGCGTTTCACAATGTCTGTCAGCATCGCGGATCTCAGCTGGTGGACGAAGACTTTGGACACCGCAAGCGCATCGTGTGTCCATTCCATTCCTGGTGCTGGGCCTTGAACGGGAAATTGCAACGCATTACCGATCGGGAAACCTTCGATCCGGAAATCATTAAGGATGAACCCGGGCTCAGCGCGGTCCGCTGCGAAACTTGGGGCGGCTTCGTCTTTATCAATCTTGATCCGACAGCGATTCCACTGTTGGAGTATTTATCCGCATTGCCGGGCCTGCTCGACCCCTATCAGCCGCAAGACATGATTGTGGTGAAAGATGTGTCGGCCGAATGGCCGATTAATTGGAAGATTGGCCTCGATGCATTTCTCGAGGGTTATCACGCGCACTCTCGTCATCCCGAATTGATCCGACTGGTTGATGACTACCATTTCCAGCATGATCTGTTCGCGCACGGCCACAGCCGCATGATCATTCCGATCGGCCTGAAAAGCCCGCGCTTCGAAGATCAGGACACGCTGACACCGGAACTTGGCGCGCTGCTTGCGGAGCTTGAGCTTAATCCCGCAGATTTCACACAGCGCGCGCGCGAGGTCCGCGGCGTACTGCAGCAACGTCGCCGCGAATGGGGCGCACGCTTTGGCCTGGATTACACGCATTTCACCGATAGTCAGATTTCGGATGACTGGAATTTTTCGGTCTTTCCAAATATTACGTTCAACGCACATCCAGAAGGCATCCTGGTGATGCGCTTCCGCCCCCATGCCACCGATCCCGAACTGTGCCATTACGATGTGTGGGTGCTTGCGCGCAAAGTGGCGGATTCGACCTTCCGCCTGCCGTTTTATATGGACGCGGCAGGTGCTGATTTGACCGGCAATACGCCGCGGCCGGTGCGACTTCGCATCAAGCACGGCGAGCAGGGTATGGGGGACTTCCTCGATCAGGATGGGCGGCAACTCCGGCTTGTTCAACGTGGCGTGCGCTCGCGCGGCTTCAAGGGGTTACGTCTGAGTCGGCAGGAAATTCGGCTGCGGCATTTCTACGAAACCTACGCGCAATATTGCGAATCTTAATGCTCAAGCGAGGAACTCCATGGCCCACATAGACGAACTTCTCACCAGCACCATCAGCGCAGTCGCGCCGCTTCTCGCGCGCCGTGAAATCTCCCCTGTGGAACTGGTGGAGGCGCAATTGCGCCGCATCGAGGCCTTAGACGACAAGCTGCAAA
Source organism: Klebsiella pneumoniae (assembly GCA_945861225.1). Lineage (GTDB taxonomy): Bacteria > Pseudomonadota > Gammaproteobacteria > CAIKBL01. The sequence goes on along the minus strand of CAMATU010000014.1, from coordinate 8,603 downwards.
GCTTTGTACATGTGACGGCGGACCTGGCACGCGCGCAGGCGCGTACGGCTGAGCGCGAGATTGTCGCAGGTCACTACCGCGGGCCGCTGCACGGCATTCCGGTCGGGATCAAAGATCTGGTTGCGGTGCAAGGGATCCCGCGCACCTGCGCGTCGCCCATGCTGCGTGACCAGATTCCCGATCACGATGCGACCATCGTCGACAAACTGGCGGCGGCAGGCGCCATCTGCATGGGCAAACTCAACTTGACTGAGTTCGCGCTGTACGGTTATCACCCCGACCTGCCGCTACCGCACAACCCGTGGAATCTCGGCTATTCAGCCGGTGTGTCGTCCAGCGGCTCAGGCGCAGCCACTGCGGCTTCCCTATGCTTCGGCTCTATCGGCACGGATACGGGCGGCTCGATTCGCTTCCCATCCTCCATGTGCGGCATCGTCGGCATCAAGCCCACTTACGGCAAGGTCTCACGTTATGGCGTGTTTCCGCTCGCCGATACGCTTGATCACATTGGACCGATGACGCGCAGCGTGGCAGACGCCGCGCTGATGCTGCAGATTCTTGAAGGGCGTGATGAAAAGGATCCGACCACGCGGAGCGACCCCAAGGTTGATTATCTCGCCGAAATCGCGCGCGGCGCACAGGGCTTAAGGGTTGGGATTGATCGCGGTTACTGCACGGCCGACACCGATCCTGCACAAGCGGATGCCACCTTTCGCGCCTGCTTCTTGCTGAAAAGCCAGGGCATGGAGATAGTCGATATCGACCTCACGGGGATCCTCGACGGCCTTGCGTACTGGTACACGATTTGCGGCGTTGATGCGCTGCTTCGTCATCGCGAGTTCTATCCCGCGCGCGCCAACGAATACGGCCCCGTCTTTCGCGCGATGCTCGATTACGGCGCAGCAGCGAGCGCGGAGGACTATTCGCGCGGGCAACATCTGCGGCTCGCTACCATTGCGTTGTTCAATCAGGCCTTGTCTGAAGTGGACTGCATCTTGTGCCCCGCTACTGCCAGCCCGGCAATGCCACAGGCGGAGTTCGATCCGTTGGGCGTGGTGTCACCAGAAGCGATGCCGACCTTGGTCCGCTATACCGGACCGACGAATTTGAGTGGTCACCCGTCGATCACAATTCCCAACGGATTTAATGCCGAAGGCCTGCCGCTCGCGATGCAGTTCATCGGACGGCATGGCGATGAGGCGACCATCCTGCGCGCTGCAGCGGCCTATGAAGGGGCGACCGAATGGCATAAGCGTCGGCCGGTGGTGTAGCGTCTGAGTCAAAAACATAGATCGGATGAGCGCAGCGTTATCCGACATCATCATCATTGGCACGTGTCGGATAACGCTGCGCTCATCCTATGAATACTGCCGGAGCTGAACTCAGCGACACTTACCGCATCATCTGTTACAGTGCCTGCGCGTTTAACTGATCAGTCCTCCGTTCTCCGCCGACCACGGTCGTCCAATTTATCCCATCTGCCTTTGACTGACGCCAACCACTGGCGACAGGCCGATTCCTAAATCCTAGGAGCTTTATGTCTGCTTTTTCCACGCTGGGTCTCCCGGAGATCCTAGTGCGTGCCGCGCTTGAGTGCGGTTACGACACCCCCACCCCGATTCAAACCCAAGCCATTCCAGTGGTGCTCGCCGGCGGCGATGTCCTCGCCGCTGCGCAAACCGGCACCGGCAAAACCGCCGCGTTTTTAATGCCCATCCTGGCCCGCTTGAGTGCCACGGCACGGCCCGCCAACAATCCTATTCGTGTGCTCATTCTCACCCCCACGCGTGAACTTGCGGCGCAGATCGAAGCGTCTTTCCGCGACTATGCGCGTTACACCAAAATCTCTGCGCTGGTCGTATTCGGCGGCGTGAATATCAATCCACAGATTTCGCAGTTGCGGCGCGGTGTCGATGTCTTGATTGCGACCCCGGGTCGCCTGCTCGATCTCGCCGGCCAGCGCGCACTGAATCTCGGCTTTGTCGAGACTTTCGTGCTGGACGAAGCCGATCGCATGCTTGATATGGGCTTCATTCGGGATATTCGCCGCGTGCTCGCGCTGCTGCCTGCCAAGCGGCAAAACCTGTTGTTCTCGGCGACCTTCCCAAGCGAAATTACCTCGCTCGCAGATCAACTCTTGAATCGCCCGGTGAGAGTCGAGGTGGCGCGCAGTGGCGCGAGCCCGGTGCTGATCCAGCAACGCGCCTGTGTGGTCGATAAATCTCGCAAACGCGAAGCGCTCACGCAACTGATCAAGGACGGTAACTGGTTTCAGGTGCTGGTGTTCGTGCGCACTAAACACGGTGCGAACCGCCTGGCCGAACAATTGGATAAAGCAGGGATCCCGTCACTCGCGATCCACGGCAACAAAAGTCAGAACGCCCGTACCCGCGCGCTGGCCGAGTTCAAATCCGGCACCTTGCAGGTACTGGTGGCGACGGATATTGCAGCCCGCGGCATCGATATCAGCGAGCTCCCGCATGTGGTGAATTACGAATTGCCGCACGTGCCGGAAGACTATGTACACCGCATCGGGCGCACTGGCCGCGCGGGCTCCGAAGGACAGGCGCATGCGTTGGTGTGTGCGGAGGAGTTATCACAACTGGCCGCCATCGAGCGTCTGCTCGGTAAAAAAATCGAACGGTTCAGCATGCCGGGGTACGACAAACCCAGCACGAATCCGAGCGATCACATCGCCGAGCGTCGCCAACATTCGCCCCGTGACTCCGCTCCGCCGCATGGCGCGCGGCGGCCACGTAGCGCGAATTCCGGCAACCGGGCGCAAGGAAACGGGAATGGTCAGCGCGATCGCTCGGGGGCGGCGCCTCGCTCTGGACCTACTCGGCCGCGGTAATCACCGCCACTTTCGATACGCCGGAGCGTTCGATACTGGCCATGACCTTGGCGACGATGCCGTAGCGTGCGGCATCGTCTGCCTGCAGATAGAGCGCGAGATCCGGGCTGCTGAGTTTGCGCTGTTTCAATTCCTGTGCCAGCGCGGCCGGCGCCACCTCGCGTTTCTCCACAAATATCCTGCCGGTGGCATCTACGCTCACGGTCACTGCGTTCGGCTCATCGGGACTCGCGGTCTCGTCAGTTTTAGGGAGATCAACATGGATCGCGTTAGTGAGTAACGGCGCGGTCACAATGAAGACCACCAACAACACCAGCATCACGTCCACCAGCGGCGTGACATTGATTTCGCTCATCACCTCATCCTGCTCACTGTGCGGACTTAACGCCATGATTTGTCCTCAAGTGCTGCGTTCAAGACGAAAACCATTACGCGCCGCCAAATTCAAAAAATCGGTCGCAAAATCGTCGAGCTGCGCGACCACCGTTTTCATCCGGCGCAGGAAGAAGTTGTAGGCCAGCACTGCCGGCACTGCGACCGCGATGCCAATCGCGGTCGCTATCAATGCTTCACCAATGGGCCCCGCCACCACATCAAGTGACGCATTGCCTGCCTTGGTAATGTCCTTTAATGCATTCATGATGCCCCACACAGTGCCGAACAACCCGACAAATGGCGCCGTGCTACCGATACTCGCCAACAACGCAAGCCCGCTTTCAAGCGCGCGCCGCTCCTTCTGCAATTGTTGCCGCAGACAACGCTCCAGCAGTTCGCGCCGCTCACCTGAATGGGCGAGATCGCGCGCAGTCTCGCTTTCCGCCAGCACTTCGAAGCCAGCGTGTGAGATGCGGGCCGCCGGTCCCCGTTGAATGGTCAGGGTCTTTGCGCCGAGCAAATTAGGTGCCGCCCAAAATGCGCGCATATAGCCCCGATTGCGCCAGCTGGCGCGGAAGTGTTGCATCACCTTGCACAGCACCACCGTCCAGGTCGCAATAGAAAAACCAATCAGCACATAGAGCGTGACACCCACAACTCCACTGCTCGCCAAAATTAGCCCCACTGTAGATGACTCCCGTTATTGTTCCAGCTTGAAGACGATCGATAAGTTCAGGGTTGTGCTGACAGGCGTGTCACCGCGACGCGCAGGTTCGAACAGCCAACGCTTGACCGCCTTGACGGCGGCGTTATCCAGAACCTCACGGCCGCTCGACGCTGCGACCTGAATCTTGCCCGGTGTCCCATCACTCAACACTTCAACCTCAAGCAGCACTTTGCCTTGCCAGCCACGCCGCTTGGCGAGCGTCGGATAATCGGGCTTTGGATTGCGGCGTGAGGTCGCCCGCGTACTCGCCGGGACTATCACAGGCTCTGCGCTGGGTACTTTCAACACCGCTGCGGGATCAGGCGTCGTGACAGTGGGTGCCGGCACGAGCGGGACTGCCACCGGCGGTGTTAATGGCGGCTGCGCCGGCTTGAGCTTTGGTGCGGGTTTCAGCGTTGGCTTAGGCTTTGGCTTCGGCGTAGGTTTTGGGACCGGCGGCGCGGCGACCGCCGGTGGCGGTTCGATTACGGGTAGCGGTGGTGGTGGCACCTCCGGTACGGGCGCTGGTCTCTGCAAACTGAGCTGCAAGACCCGCGGTGGCGCAACTGGCACTGGGCGCTCGCGTGGTTGCTGGTACCACAACCATGCGCAGAGATGCAGTAACACTGAAACCAACGCCAGCAATAAGTAATCGACAGCCAACTTCTCGCCTGTCGGGGCGGGTCCCAGTGACGCCGAAGTGAACGCGAGGATCGTCATGGCCCTGACATTATCGAGCGCATCTTTCGCACATGAGAACAAGCAATCTTCCCGGTCCGGCCCGAAAAAATCACTGCAAGCCGCGATTGATCGCCGCCGCGATGCGATAGCACGTCGTCAGCACGGGCATCGGCAAACCGAGTTCGAGGCCTTTTTGATACGCATAACCCACCGTTTCCTCGAGCTCGAGACGACGTCCGCGTAGCAGATCCTGCAGGCTCGATAGCCGATGCGTTGGCGCCTGTGCCGCCATGCGGACCCCAACTTCCTGCACAATCGCGGCAGCCTCCTCCGCGCTGCCAGCAAGCACGCGCACCACCGGCACCGGCGAAATATCGAGTAACGGAATACCACGAGCATGCGCCAATTGCGCAGTCTCGCGTGTGATCTCGGCGACTACGTTTGCGACATCCGGATCCTGCAGATAATCGCCGGTGAAGCGGCGGGTGAGCACCGCCAGGAGCATCAGCGCCAGCCAGCCGGTGTACTTCGACCACACCAGCGTTTGGATGTTGGGGACTGCGCGCGCATTGATGCCGGCGGCGTGAATCGCCTCCGCGATAGCGCCCACGCGCACTGTCAGTTCCCCAGTCAGTTCGCCAAGATGCAGATTGATATTTCGCGTAAACAGCGCAGCCCCATCCGCGGTCAATTCGCCACTGAAATCTGCCATCGCACCGAGCACGGCAGCGGCGCCGAAACGCGCGCGCAGTTCTTCTTCTTTCACCACCCCGTTTTGCACCGAAAATGCCTGCTGCGGCCGCAGTGCTCGGAGGCTGTTAAGCGCGTCAACGCTGTCGTAAGTCTTGACTGTGTTGATGAAGACATCTGCATCGACCAAGCGAGCTGCGTCACGCACGATGTCGCAACGCGCGTCAAAGGACTGCAGGCCGCGAATGTGCACGCCGCGTTCCTCCAGTAGTGCAGCGCGCGCACCGCGCGCAATCAGTTCCACCTGGTGACCGGCGCGCGTTAGGTGCGCGGCGAGAATGCTGCCGAGTGCGCCGGCGCCCAAAATCACAAAATGCATTAGTGCGACAATCCCGCTTCCTGCGCGGCAGTAAGCACGGCATCCAGCAGCGCTCGTGATATGTTGGCCGTTAGTGCCTTGGCCACCGGCCCACTAATCTCTACCGACGTTTTATCGACATCAAATTTCGCTTGCCACAATTTGTCTTCCACCGCGAGCGCCTTCTGGCCGTCGGAATTTCCGATCAATCTCCCTTCTGTATCGAGTGCCTCGAGATAGATCATGGCGTAGGCATCCGTGCGCACTTGCGAATGCCGGACGAGGCCATAACCGATCAGATTTTCGATAGAGTCGCCAATGAAATCCTGCTCGGCCTGTCGATATACCGCAATCACCATGTCGAGCCCCTGCGCGGCAGCCCAGGCGCCGAGCGCGGGCCGCATGCGTTCTAAGTTGGGGTACGCCATGCTGCTGTCGTACGGATTCGGAAAACTGTCGGCAGCATAGGTCACTGGCTTAACGTCGAGTCCCATGCCCTGCATTCGCTGAGTAAGAAACGCTGTGATCACGGCCTGGACGTTCCAGTCCGGAAGCTTCAAGGTGGACACGGTGCTTTCCAGCGCCGATAACTGAAGGTGTTGCAGGCGTGGCGCCGGCTCCAGAAAGACCACGATGCCTACCTTGTTCTTGAGCTGGCGATGCTCAGGCGTGACTCGAGCTTGCTTCAAGTTGAGGCAGCCGACTAACCCGATCACCAACCACATCAGCCAGAATTTACGCATAATCAAATTTCACCTTCTGAAGACGTTGCTCGCCATGATACGCAAACAGTAACCGTTGCCCTAGCGCAAAGCTGGCTGCACACTAAGCCTCCCGCCGCAGTCCATCGCAGGAGACATTTCATGGGTGCCAAGCCTGAGATTCATTACAGTGTCTGCCCACATGACTGTCCCTCCACCTGTGCGTTAGAGATTGAACGACTCGACACCCACCACATCGGCAAAGTGCGTGGCGCCGCTGAAAATTCCTACACCGCCGGCGTTATTTGCAGCAAGGTCGCGCGCTATGCCGAGCGGGCCAATCACCCAGACCGACTCACGGTGCCGCTGCGCCGAACTGGCCCCAAGGGATCCGGCGGGTTCACGCCGGTGAGTTGGGAGGCCGCACTCGATGAAGTGGCGGAGGCCTTCCTTAAAGCGGAGCAGCGTCTGGGTAGCGAAACGGTGTGGCCATATTTTTACGCAGGCACCATGGGCTTGGTGATGCGCGATGGCATTAATCGCCTGCGTCATGCGAAGCGCTATTCGGGTCAACATTCCACTATTTGCGTGACCTCGGCGTGGACCGGCTTTATCGCCGGCACTGGCAAACTTGCGGGCTCGGATCCGCGCGAAATGGCCAAGGCTGACGTGGTGGTTATCTGGGGCACCAACGCCGCCAGCACTCAGGTGAACGTGATGACCCACGCGCTGCGCGCGCGCCGTGAGCGTGGCGCGCAATTAGTGGTGATCGATACCTATCGCAACGCGACTGCCGAACAGGCCGATCTCTTCGTATGTGTGCGCCCCGGTACCGATGGCGCGCTGGCCTGCGCGGTCATGCACTGTTTGTTCCGCGATGGCTTTGCGAATTGGGACTACCTGGAGCGCTATACGGATTGTCCGCGTGACCTGGAAGCCCATTTGCGCGCGCGCAGCCCGGCTTGGGCAAGTGGCATTAGCGGCGTGCCGGTGGCCACTATCGAAGCGTTTGCCGCGCTGGTTGGGCAACATCCGCGCACCTTCTTCCGGCTGGGTTACGGTTTCTCGCGGCAACGTAACGGCGCGATCAACATGCACGCGGCGTCCTGCATACCGGCTGTGACTGGCGCTTGGCTGCATGAAGGTGGCGGCGCGTTTCATACCAATGGCGCCATCTTCCATTGGGATCGCACATTGATTGATGGGCTGGATGTGCGTGATTCGGCGATCCGGCTGCTCGATCAGTCGCGCATCGGCGCCGTGCTCACACACGAACCCCGGGCACTGCAGGGTGGTCCAACGGTTACCGCTTTGCTAATTCAGAACACCAACCCGATGTCCGTTGCGCCTGATTTGAACACGGTCAGGCGCGGTTTCATGCGCGAGGATTTATTCACCTGCGTGCACGAGCAATTCATGACCGAGACCGCAGCGCTCGCCGATATCGTGCTGCCAGCGACGATGTTTGTGGAACATGACGATCTCTACCAAGGCGGTGGTCATCAGCACATTCTGTTCGGTCCCAAAATTGTTGAAGCACCCGGTGAATGCCGCAGTAATCACTTCGTGATCTGTGAGCTTGCGCGGCGCCTGGGGGCGCAACACCCGGGCTTTAGCATGACTTCGCGCGAAATCATCGATTGGACCCTGCAGAAATCCGGGTGGGGCGATTTGAAACAGCTTGAGCAGGCGCGCTGGATCGATTGCCAACCGGATTTCGCGACTGCGCACTATCTTGAAGGCTTTGCGCACGCCGATCAGAAATTCCATTTCGCGCCCGACTGGAACGCGCTAACCCCACACGGATTCGGCGCTGAAACCGCCATACCGTCGCCGCGCTTGCCTGATCATCACGCAGTCATTGAAGAGAGCAATGCGGCCATGCCCTTTCGTCTCGTCACGGCACCCGCACGCCATTTTCTTAATTCCAGCTTTACCGAAACGCCAACTTCGCAACGCCGCGAGCGGCATCCGACATTGCTGATTCATCCCGCCGATGCGCGCGCGCTGAATTTAGTCGACGGGGCGCCGCTCCGCGTGGGTAACCTGCGCGGCGAAGTTGAATTGATCAGCGAAATATTCGAAGGTGTGCAACGTGGCGTGGTGATCTGTGAGAGCCTCTGGCCGAATCGCGCCTTTCCCGGCGGGCTGGGCATTAATGCGCTGACGGGCGCCGATCCCACTGGGCCGGTGGGCGGTGCGGCCTTTCACGACAACTGCGTGTGGATCAAAAGCGTC
>CAMATU010000013.1 GCA_945861225.1 Klebsiella pneumoniae | reverse complement strand
CGTAGCCCATGCCACCGTGGGTCATCACCGCGTTGGTGCAAGTCGAGAACGCCGCTTCGCCGGCCAGATATTTCGCCGCGTTGGCTTCTGCGCCGCACTCTTCGCCGGCGTCGAATTTGGCGGCGGCGTTGAAGGCCATCAAATTGGCCGCTTCGAGCTGTGCCCAATTCGCGGCTAAGGGATGCTGTACCGCCTGATTCATGCCGATCGGGCGCCCGAAAACGACCCGCTCCTTGGCGTAGTTGGTCGCACGTTTGAGTGCTACGCGACCCAATCCCACGAGGCTGGCGGCGACCAGGATGCGCTCGGCATTCAAGCCCTGTAACAGATACTTGAAGCCTTTGCCTTCTTCGCCGATGCGATGTGCGACTGGCACTGGCAGCCCATCGAAAAAGAGTTCATTGGAATCCACACAGGCGCGACCCATTTTCTCGATCTTGCGAATATCCACATAGCGGCGATCAAGATCGGTATAGAACAACGACAACCCGTCCATCGGCCGCGCGGTTTCCTCGATTGGCGTGGTGCGCGCGATGAACATGATCTTGTTTGCCACCTGGGCAGTTGAGATCCAGACTTTCTCGCCATGGATGAGGTAATGATCGCCGTTACGTACTGCGCGGGTTTTCAAGCGCGTGGTGTCATGGCCGGTATTCGGTTCGGTGACCCCAAAGCACGCGATGTCGTCGCGGCGAACGATACGCGGCAACCACGCCTGCTTCTGTTCTTCTGAACCGTAGACGAGAAGGGGCTTTAAGCCGAAGAGGCCGATGCCAATCGCAGAGACGCCACTATTGGCAGCGCCGGATTCCGAAATCGCTTGCAGCACAAGCGCGGCTTCGGTGGTGCCGAGGCCGCTGCCGCCATACTGCTCGGGGACGGCGATGCCGACGAACCCCGCGTCGGCCAACGCGCGGCAGAAGTCTTCCGGGAACTCGCCGGTACGGTCGCGGTCGAGCCAATATTGATCGTCGAAGCGGCTGCATAGCTTGAGTACGCTGTCGCGGATTTGAGTTTGTTCGGTGGTCAAGCTGAAGTTCATACATTCTCCACAACGATGCGCAAGCCTGCACAGTAGCGCAATTCATTTCATTGCAAAATGCGTCTGTAAAACTGCTTGATTGATCCCATAATTGGATAGCAAAGTGGAATCAGGAACCGGGTAGCACTTTTAGGGAGAGTGATATGTGCATCAAGCGGAGCGTGGGCATCAGCGGTCAGAACGATCTGATGGACGTGCTGATTTTGCAGATTCTTTTTAACCTCAATATAGACCGCTTCCCAGATCCGAAGCCGACGAAATTGAAACCCGATGGACGGATCGGCGCCAACACACTCAAGGCCATCGCCGCGTTCGAGACCTTGGTGATGAAGCGCAGCGCTTCCGATCAAATGGTGGCGCCGGGGGATGCAACCATCCGCGCCTTGTTGGATGGTCTGCCCAAGGGACCGTCGCGCGAGAAACTGGCGGTGGTGATGCCGCAGGCATTGCCGAAGAAAATTGACTTGTATTTTGAGCCGCTGGTTGCGGGCATGCGGAAATACGAGATTACGAAGCCACTGCGCATTGCGCACTTCGTGGCCCAGCTTGGTCACGAATCGGCGTCTTTTCGCTACGCAGAAGAGCTGGCCGATGGGTCTGCCTACGAAGGACGCCGCGATCTTGGAAATACCCAAACCGGTGACGGCAGGCGTTTTAAGGGCCGTGGTTTAATTCAGCTGACCGGGCGCGCGAATTATCTCGCTTACAGTGAAGCGTCGGGCATCGATTACGTGGCCAGGCCGCAGTTGCTTGCGAGCGATCCGTTTGCGGCGGTCGATGTGGCGTGCTGGTTTTGGGATCAGCGCAAGTTGAACAAATTGGCTGACCGGGATGACGTGAAAACCCTGACCAAGCGGATCAATGGAGGATTCAATGGGCTCGACGACCGTCTGGACTATCTCGCGCGCGCGAAGGCGGTGCTAGGGCTCGGTTGAGGGCGCGTTTGCCCTCATTACATTGCCGTTGGCTGGCGCGCGGCGCCGTAACTTGCGCGCCTTCCAGCCCGCTATTCCTGCCAACACGCCGCTGAGGGCCGCGATCCCGAACGGCAGGGTATAGCTGCCGGTTAAATCATGCAGATACCCGCTCATCCAGGGCCCTACGGCGCTGCCGGTCGCACTGCCAAATAAGCCAACGCCGATGATGGCGCCGAAATGCCGGCCTTGAAAGCGATCGGCGACCATCGCTGGCGTCAACGCAGCGGTGACTGCGTACCCCAAGCCGAGCATGACGGCGTAGGCGTAGGGGCCCCAACGGGTTGGGGTCGTACCAACCAGTAACAACGCGCCCACTGCACTGACCAACACCGCAATGCCAGCGATATAGACTAATTCGCGTTCGATCCGATCAGACAGCCAGCCGCCGCCGGTTTTGCCGACGATACTTGCCACACCAACTACGCCGACGACAGTCGCCGCGACCATCGCCCGAATCCCATGGTCCACCAGAAACGCGACTTGATGCACATGGAGAGTTTGCGAACATACGCTGCCACAGAAAAAAGTGGCGACCATCAGCCAGAACGGCGAGGTGCGTAGCGCCTCCCTCAGCGTAATCGCGGGCGGCTTGGATGCGATGTCGACCGCCGCGCCAATGGGGGGCGGGCGTGGATGATGTGGTGTTTCATGCCACAGAAACAGCGCAGCCGGCAATATGCAAACGGTACAGATCACGCCCAATACCCGAAACGCAGTGCGCCAGCCGTGGGCTTCAATCAGACTTTCACACAGCGGTACGACGATCAGCATGCCAACCCCAACGCCGGAGCTGACGATCCCCAACGCAAACCCTAACTGACCTATGAAGCGCCTTTGTACCTGCACCACGGCGGGAATCCAGCCACAAAGCGCGACTGCGATTGCCGTACAAACACCGAATCCCAGGTACAACTGCCAAGGCGTTTGGATATAGCTATCCATGTATAGAGTGCCACCGAGCGCAAGGCTGCCGAAGGCAACCACCACCGGTGGTCGCACGCGATCACACAGCATCCCGAGCAGTGGATTGGCCAAACCCTGCACCAGTGCGAAGACCGAGAAAGCGCCACCGAGAATCGAGCGGCTCCACCCGAAGTCATGCAGCAGGGCGACGAGGAATACGCTATAGGCATACCAACTGCCATAGGCTAACGCGAGAGTCAGCGCGATAAAGCTCAAGCTCATCATCTGCCTTAAGCGATAGCGGCGCGCCGAATGCCAGACGGCACCCTGAGGCTGAGTCATGCCTGGACCAATCGTGCGGGGAGTGTGCGAGTGTCGCCTGAATGCCCGTTAGCGAACAAGCGCAAGATAGATAGCTGGCGCATTCCGCAGCTATCAAGCGAGTGTTCAGATTATGCTGGGGCACTTTCGACACGAGAGACCAAGGCTTCGATGAACAGTGAACGAGAGTTCCCGCTGTGGATCTATTACGTGCTGCCGATGGGCATCTTTATGGCGATCACCACGTTGGAGGGCGTGGTCCCGCGGGCGCTTTACCCACTTGCCTATCTCCTCAAGATCTTGCTGGTAGGTGCTGCGTTGGTGTGTTGCGCACCGCGCTGGCGGCATGAGTTCCGGCCCACCTGGCTGGCTGCAGGTGTTGGGCTCGTGGTCGGGCTGCTCGGCGTTGTGATGTGGGTAGTGGTCGATCACTGGACACCGCATCTGGCTTTTCTCGGCACACGCACCGCACTAAATCCTTTTATCGCGATTACGGACCCCTCTCTGCGAGCGTGTTTCATCGGGTTTAGACTGCTAGGAATCGCGTTGATTGTGCCGGTGATGGAGGAAGTGTTCTGGCGCTCCTTTGTGCATAGATTCGTGATGGATCCCGATGCTTGGCAGACTTTACCCATCGGCGTTGCTACCCCCTTGGCAGTCGGCGTGGGCACTGTGTTTTTTGGCCTATCACATCCGGAATGGCTGGCCGCGAGCGTCTTTGCGCTCCTCATGATTGGGTTGTGCCGGTTCACTGGGAATTTATTCGCCAGCACCATCGCGCATGCCACGACCAACTTCGCGCTTGCGATTTATGTGCTGAAAACCGGCGCGTGGATTTATTGGTAAGCGCGCGATTGCCAACGCTACGCAGGGCGCGGAACGCAGGGGGGGGGCAGCAAGGCGTGGGAAAGAGTCTGCGAAAATCCACATGTTATGACTGGCTGAGCGATGGGCGATATCGGGTAACGCCGAGCCGGACCTGATAAAGGTCTCGACTAAGTGGTGAATTACGCGATAATCTCTGTGTAGCAGTCGGTTATCGCACTAACTTAAAGTTCAATCTGAGATAATGGCCCGACTCGCAATGGCAAAGTGAACGAGGCGGCCAAGGTAAGGCGCCATTTTTCGAATAAGAGCGCGCACCCGGGTCAGGAGATTCGGCGCAAGCGCTTACGATGTCAGTCAGCGAACTAAGGGGGGCTTGAACGTGTCGTCTCATGCCACAGCGCGTACATCCTGGCGCAGCCCAGGCTACGAAAAGACGGTTCTCATCACAGATGATGACCGCACTGTCAGATCGGTATTGAGCAAGATCCTGCAAACGGACGGCTATCGAGTTGTCGAAGCAGAGCGTGGGGAAAAATGCCTTTTCTTGTCGATGGAAAGGCAAATTGACGCCTTTCTGATAGACCTCAATCTGCCCGGACTGGATGGTCCAGAGCTGTGTAAACGGATTCGGGCGATCGAACGTTATCGATTTACGCCGATTATCTGTATTACAGCGTCGGACGAAGAAGTGGCCGTTGGGCGCGCCTTCGAAGCGGGTGCGGACGATTTCATCACCAAGCCAATTAATCCTCACACGCTCAAGGCCCGCCTCGGCGGACGTCTGCAGAAAACCGAGTACTTGCGGGAAATGGAGCGTGTGCGGGCCAACTTGGGGCATTACCTCTCACGTCGCACACAAATTATGGTTGAAGCCTATTCCAGTACCGGTCTGGTGCCTACGGCTGAGGAACAGGAAGTGTGTGTGCTGGTTTCAGACGTCCGGGGCTTTGAGGAACTCAGCCAGAATGTCGAACCCAATACTTTATTTAATATCCTGAGCACTCAGCTTGGGATGCAAGTAGATTGCGTTTATCGGTATGGCGGATTTATCGACAAGTTCGCCGGTGATGGGATCGTGGCGATCTTCGATTCCGAGCGGCGGGTCGTGGAAGCTTGCGAATGTGCGCTGGAGATTATGCAAATTACGCGCAGTAAAGCAGCAGATTCCGCGCGAATGTTAGCGCTAGGGGTGGGTATTCACAGCGGGAAAGCCTTAATTGGCAACATTGGTTCCGATAAGCATTTCGACTACTCGGTGATTGGCGAAACGGTGAATCTAGCGGCGCGCCTTGGCAGCTGTGCCGAGCCGATGTCAATCGCGGCGTCCGAGGAAGTACGGCGAGCGGTTTCGAATGAAGCGGGTTTGATTTTTACCGCGCCATGTTTAATGACCATTTCCGGACTCAAGAACCCACTCACGGTCTACCACGTTCAACGCCAACGCGACTGACGAAATTCTGGCCAGGTCTTTAGTGCCGAGTGGCCGCTGATTCACTGGGGTTCGGGATCGCTGCTTCAGTCATTCCGATAGGGCTCGCATGGTGGACGACCATCCGCCAGGAGCCGTCAATCCGGCGGTAGATATTGGTCGCGAGCAGTGGCGGAAACCGCTGTCGATGTAGCGGCAGGACGATCGTTTCAAAGACCGTGTGAATCGCGAGCTCCGGCGTTTGAATCAGATTCACGCTCTCTACTTCAACATTGCGCGGGAGCTGCGCCTGGAAGATTTCCAGCCAACTTGCGCGGATCGCGAGTACGCCGCTCAGGACGGTGCCGAGGGGGTGGATACACTTAATGTCCGACCCGACCGCCCACACCGCCATCATCTCCTCTAGATCTCCACGCTCGAACGCCCGGTAAAAAGCATTTTCAGCACTCAGCGAAGTCTCGAGATGAGCCATGACTATGCGCGTACTGAGCAATGCAGATCAGTTTGTGGCGGGTTTGGCGCTCGCCGTACCGGTAGGGACGGCCGGCGCAGGCTTGTAACCCACTTCAGTGAGGCGCTGATTTAGGGCAGCCCGATCATAACCCGCCTGCGCTTGAGCGCCGATTAGGACCGTTGGGACGGTCACCGCGCCAGATGCAGCCTGTAGTTCCTGTTGTGTGTCAGCAGCGGTACTGACATCTTTTTCAGTGAAGGGAATTGCGCGCGTTTGTAGTTGCAAGCGAACAAGATCGCAGGCATCGCAATTGGGTACTGTATAGAGCGTGACCGGATTCTTCTTGGCGATTTCTGCGGTTGGTAGTTCTGCAGCCTGCGGTGCATTCCGCAGTCGTTTCTCGCCAGTTTTCGCTTCGTTTGGTGGGCAGTGGTCGCGATAGGACAACGTGCCGTCTGGGTCTCGGCATTCGACCACGGTGCGCGCACTCACTGTGAATGTCAGCAGGACACTGATTAGGAGCGCCAAAGTGTAGGCAAGTGGGTTATTGATAGTCGGCTGCGGCATGTCTCGTGCGCTCCTGATTGGTTCCTGCAATGGCCATGAACTCGCGGCAAGAGTATAGCATTCGCCATCTGAACGACTGGTTTCCGGGGTGTCAAACCTCACACACTCCGCATATAATGCCGCCCGGAAAGACAATGGATTTTCCGGGTTTTGCACCGGGCCGGTGGCCCGCCAATACTTTAGGAAACACCCACAGGAACCAGCGGCTGCGATAGCTAGCATGCCTTGGCGCCTAATTCACGCGAAAGTGGCGGAATTGGTAGACGCGCTGGTTTTAGGTACCAGTGGGGTAACCCGTGAGAGTTCGAGTCTCTCCTTTCGCACCATCAAGCGCAGGCATCCTTGATGCGGGTCCGCGCCTCACCATCGCGCAATTACTTTTTAGTTTGCACCACGCTTTGTAAAGTATTGAGGAACTATGCAGGTATCTCTTGAACAACCCGGTGGTCTCGAACGTCGACTTCGAGTCGAAGTTCCCGAGCAACAAATCGCCGATCAGATCAAAACGCGCCTGCAAAGCGTGGCGCGCACCGCGCGCGTTGACGGCTTTCGGCCGGGCAAAGCGCCGTCGAAGGTGATTGAACGCCAGTTCGGCGCGCGGATTCGGACTGAAGTCATCTCGGAAATGCTGCGCTCATCGTTTACGGAGGCAGTTGGCACCCATCAGCTGCGACCGGTGGCAGATCCTGTCATCGATCCTATCAATGCAGAGCCTGGTCAGGGGCTAAGTTACACCGCCACCTTCGAAATCTTTCCGGAAGTGATGCTGGCGCCGATTGAAGCGCTGCAGGTAGAGCGGCCGGAGTGTGAAGTAACCGAGGCTGATCTCGACAAAATGGTCGAAGTACTGCGCGAACAGGCGAAAACCTGGGAGGAAGTCAAGCGACCGGCAGTCAGCGGTGACCAAATAGTGCTCGATTTCACCGGCACTCTTGAAGGAGACAGCGAACCATTTGAAAACGGCAGTGCGAAGGATTTCGGCCTGGTGCTAGGCCAGGGTCGCATGATAAGTGGTTTCGAAGAGGGCTTGATCGGAGTTAGCGCGGGCGAACAACGGACACTTAATTTGCAGTTTCCCGGTGAATACCACAAAGCTGAATTGGCCGGACGTGACGTTTCTTTCGCAGTGTCTGTGCGGAAAGTCGAAGAGAGTGTCTTGCCTGAGCTGAATGGGGAGTTCTTCGCGCGGTTCGGTGTCGAAGATGGGGTTTTGGCGTCATTTCGGCAAGAAGTGCGCGAGAACATGGAGCGCGAAAAGGATCGTGCGCTTGAACGGAAATTCAATGGCCTCGTGCTGGAACGCCTTCGCGAGCACCACGCGCTGGACTTGCCGAAAGCATTGGTCCGCTCCGAGTCTGTGCGCCTACAGCAAGAAATGCGCCGAACCTTCGCTCGCCGCGGTATTGACCCGGCGCAATTTGGCGGCACGGAGGATCTGAGCGGATTTGAGGTCCCGGCTGCGAATAGGGTAAAGCTCGGACTGATTATGGCCGAAATCATTAAACAGTCAGGGATCACTGCGCAGCCGGCCCGGGTTCGTGCACGAGTGGAAGCACTCGCCGCATCCTATGAACAACCGGAAGCATTGCTGAAGTGGTATTACGAGGACCCGCAGCGACTGCAAGAAATTGAAGGCTTGTGTTTGGAAGAAGAAGCCGTGAAATGGGTAGTCGATCGCGCACAAGTAAGTCCGGTTCCGATCTCGTTTGACGACCTTATGAATCCAAGGCAGACTGGCCCAGAGGCCACCAATGGAGACCAGTAATTGATATTTTCTAGCGATCTCAAAGCTCAAGAAACACGGGCACTTAATTTGGTGCCCATGGTGGTTGAGCAAACTGCCAGGGGCGAGCGTGCCTATGACATCTACAGTCGGCTGCTTAAGGAGCGCGTGGTCTTCTTGGTCGGCGCAGTCGATGATCACGTCGCAAACGTGATTGTGGCGCAGCTGCTGTTTCTAGAGTCTGAAAATCCAGATAAGGACATTCATCTCTATATCAACTCCCCGGGCGGGGTGGTCACCGCGGGCCTTGCGATCTACGACACCATGCAATTTATCAAACCTGCGGTGAGCACGCTGTGTATCGGCCAAGCCGCGAGCATGGGCGCTCTGCTCTTATGTGCCGGCGCCGCCGGTAAACGTTTCTGTCTGCCGCATTCACGCATCATGATCCACCAGCCGCTAGGAGGCTTTCAGGGCCAGGCGGCCGATATCGATATCCATGCCCGGGAAATCCTTAAAGCGCGTGATCGTTTGAACGAAATCCTGGCCAAACATACTGGCCAATCAGTGGAGAAAGTAGCGCGCGATACGGATCGAGATAATTTTATGAGTGCAGAAGATGCACGCACTTATGGAATCATCGACGAAGTATTAGAAAAGCGCCAATCACCTAAAGCCACCGACACGCCTCGGTAATTTTGTCTCGACGGTGAGAGTTTTAATCGTTTGCGAACGCAACGACGATAGTTAACGAGGACGCGCGAATGAGCGACGGCAAGAGTTCTAAGGGCACCGACAGTGATCGGCTCCTTTACTGTTCATTTTGTGGCAAGAGCCAGCACGAGGTGCGAAAGCTCATCGCCGGGCCTTCGGTGTTTATTTGCGATGAATGCGTGGAACTCTGTAACGATATTATCCGCGAAGAGATTCAGGAGAAATCGGGTAACGCGGGGGGCAATAAGCTGCCAATTCCGCACGAAATCCGCCACATTCTGGACGAGTATGTCATTGGCCAGGGACATGCCAAAAAAATCTTGGCAGTGGCGGTCTACAATCATTACAAGCGCTTGGAATCGCGCGTAAAGCAGAGCGATGTGGAGCTCGCAAAGAGCAACGTCCTGTTGATAGGCCCGACAGGGAGCGGAAAAACATTGCTCGCGGAAACGCTGGCGCGTTTGCTCAATGTGCCCTTTACAATCGCTGATGCCACGACCCTAACTGAAGCGGGTTATGTGGGTGAAGATGTCGAGAACATCATTCAGAAGTTGCTGCAAAAGTGCGACTACGATGTCGAGAAAGCGCAAACCGGCATCGTTTATATTGATGAAATAGACAAAATTTCCCGCAAGTCTGATAACCCATCGATCACTCGGGATGTGTCAGGCGAAGGTGTGCAGCAGGCCTTGCTAAAGTTAATTGAGGGTACGATTGCCTCGGTGCCACCGCAAGGTGGTCGGAAGCATCCGCAGCAGGAATTTCTGCAGGTGGATACGTCGAATATTCTGTTTATTTGCGGGGGAGCTTTTGCGGGGCTCGACAAAATCATTCGTGACCGTTCGGAAAAGGGTGGCATCGGCTTCTCGGCGGAGGTCAAGAGCAAAGACGACCGCAAGACCACGGCGGAAATGCTTCATCAGGTTGAGCCAGAAGATTTGATTCGTTATGGATTAATTCCAGAGTTCGTCGGCCGCCTGCCAGTAGTGGCGGTGCTCGATGAGCTGCACGAAGATCAGCTGGTGCAAATTTTGACTGAGCCAAGAAATGCCTTGACCAAGCAATATTCCAAGCTATTCGAGATGGAAGGTTGCGCTCTGGAGTTTCGCGAAGACGCGCTAAGGGCGGTTGCCCGCAAAGCCGTCGAGCGCAAGACCGGCGCGCGTGGCTTGCGCTCAATCCTGGAACAGAATCTGCTCGATACCATGTACGATCTACCGTCATTGAAGAACGTCTCAAAGGTCGTGGTCGATGAAGGGGCGATTAATGGAGAGTCGAAGCCCTTGACGATTTATCAAAGTAACGAAATCGCGAAAGCCGCCGCCGACTGATGAACGAAAGTCGGCGAGGCAGCTTTTGCCGCCATGTGCGACGACTTAGAGATCGCACCTCGCCATCATCTACCCGCCTTTGAAGCGGGATCCTTGGGGCTATCGCAGTCGCCAATTCCTAACTCAATAGGACGCGCCTTAAATTATGAACGAACGCTCCAATTTGCTTCCTCTGCTGCCATTGCGTGATGTGGTGGTCTATCCGCACATGGTCATCCCGTTGTTTGTAGGGCGCGACAAGTCGGTAAAAGCGCTCGAGAAAGCCATGGAAGAAGCAAAGCAGATTCTGCTGGTAGCGCAGAAAAGTGCTGGTGAGGACAATCCTAAGCTATCGGATATTCATGCCGTGGGAACGGTCTCCAATATTTTGCAGTTGCTGCGCCTTCCCGACGGCACGCTTAAAGTTTTAGTTGAGGGTGTGCAGCGCGCGCGAATTCTGGAATACGTCGATTTTACGTCCTACCATGCGGCTGATGTCGAAATTCTAGAGCAAAAAATCCTCTCCGAACGCGAAACAGAAGTTCTCGTACGCTCACTGATGAGTCAGTTCGACCAATACGTGAAATTGAACAAGAAAGTACCGCCGGAGATCGTGTCTTCGCTGACAAGTATTGATGATCCGTCGCGCCTCGCCGACACCATTGCAGCACATCTGTCCATTAAGCTTCACGAAAAGCAAAAAATACTCGAGATCCTCGATCTGCGGGAACGTTTAGAGCATCTCATTGCGGTGATGGAAACCGAAATTGATCTGCTGCAGGTAGAAAAGAAGCTGCGCGGTCGGGTCAAGAAGCAAATGGAGAAGAGCCAGCGCGAGTACTACCTGAACGAGCAGATGAAAGCCATCCAAAACGAATTGGGTGAAGGTGAGGATGGCGTAAATGAGTTCGACGAGATTGCCGCTCGAATCAAAAAATCGGGGATGCACAAAGAGGCACGTAAGAAAGCTGAAGGCGAGCTTAAAAAATTACGCATGATGTCGCCGATGTCCGCCGAAGCGACCGTGGTGCGTAACTATATCGATTGGATTATGAATGTGCCCTGGAAGTCACGTTCAAAGACCAGCGGAGATTTAGCTCACGCCGAAAAAATCCTGGATGAAGATCATTACGGATTAGAAAAAGTTAAGGAACGCATCCTCGAATATCTTGCGGTTCAGCAACGCGTAAAGAAGATGAAAGGACCGATACTTTGTTTAGTAGGTCCACCGGGGGTGGGCAAAACCTCACTTGGGCGTTCCATCGCGCGCGCGACTAATCGAAAATTCGTTCGCATGTCACTGGGAGGCGTTCGCGACGAGGCAGAAATTCGTGGCCACCGCCGAACCTACGTCGGTTCGATGCCAGGCAAGATATTGCAAAACATGGCGAAAGTCGAAACCCGTAATCCCCTGTTTCTACTCGACGAAGTCGATAAAATGGCGATGGATTTCCGCGGCGATCCGGCATCTGCTCTGTTAGAAGTGTTGGATCCAGAGCAAAACAGCACCTTCAATGATCACTACCTGGAAGTCGATTACGACCTTTCTGAGGTCATGTTCATCACGACGGCGAACAGCCTGAACATCCCGGCACCGCTGTTAGACCGTATGGAAGTAATCCGGCTTGCGGGTTACACCGAAGATGAGAAAGTCAGTATTGCTCAGCGCTATTTGATTCCGAAGCAGGTTGAGGCCAATGGCTTGAAACCATCAGAGGTATTGATTGCGGAATCTGCACTTCGCGACATCATTCGGTACTACACCCGCGAAGCCGGGGTACGCAACCTGGAACGTGAGATTGCAAATCTTTGCCGCAAGGTCGTCAAGCAAGTCCTAAAGAAGCCCACCGATAAAGCCGTTTCGATCACGTCCAAGGTGACCGAGAAATATTTGGGTGTGAAGCGTTTCCGTTTCGGGCTCGCAGAGGGAGAAGATCGCATCGGCCAGGTCACTGGCCTCGCGTGGACAGAAGTGGGTGGCGATCTACTCACGATCGAAGCAGCGATCGTCCCCGGCAAAGGCAAGGAGACCTACACTGGGCGCTTGGGCGACGTGATGCAGGAATCGATCAAGGCAGCTATGACTGTGGTGCGCAGTCGTGCCGCGTCCCTCGGAATCAAACCGGATTTCTACCAGAGCATCGATGTACACTTCCACGTACCGGAAGGCGCGACGCCTAAGGATGGCCCAAGTGCAGGGGTTGGTATGTGCACGTCATTAGTGTCTGCATTGACGGGAATCCCGGTGCGGGGAGACGTTGCGATGACCGGCGAGATCACTCTGCGTGGCGAAGTTTTGCCGATCGGTGGCTTGAAGGAGAAATTGCTCGCGGCCTTGCGTGGTGGGATAAAGACCGTCCTGATCCCCGTCGAGAACGAGCGGGAATTGAAAGAAATTCCCGCCAATATTCTGCAAGGCCTAACGATTAAGCCCGTGCGCTGGATTGATGAAGTCCTCACGGTCGCGTTACAGAGAATGCCTGAACCGCTGCCCGATAACTTCGAGGAAACAGCGGTAAGGAAGGAAGCGCGCGAAGCGGATGCGGATCCAGACAAGGTGCGACGACATTAAAACTTTACCGCCGCACACGGCGCCTAGTCGCGCGAGAGACTACGGCACAACATCGGAACTTTGACAGACAATGGCTGATGCACAGAAATTAAAAGAAGGAGGGCATCAATGAACAAAACAGAATTGGTTGACGCGGTGGCGGTATCTGCGGATTTGTCACGAGCCTCAGCCGCCCGTGCGGTCGATGCGGTAACTGACGCGATAGTCGCGGCATTGAAGAAAAATGAAGTAGTGACCTTGTCCGGCTTTGGGACATTTACCGTGCGTGAGCGGGCAGCACGTATTGGACGTAACCCGCGGACGGGTGACGCGATCAACATTGAAGCCTCCAAATCCTTAGGCTTCAAACCTGGAAAAGCCCTAAAGGATGCCTTAAACTGACGGGCTCCTTGGGTGCTTAGCTCAGTTGGAAGAGCGTCGCCCTTACAAGGCGAAGGTCGTGGGTTCGAACCCCTCAGCACCCACCAGGTTAGAGACATCGGAGTGGTAGTTCAGTTGGTTAGAATACCGGCCTGTCACGCCGGGGGTCGCGGGTTCGAGCCCCGTCCACTCCGCCAATCCTCCAGTCGTCTCGCAGGTGCTGCATCGGTGCGGTACATGCGCGACGCAAACTCAGCAGACTGTTTGTGTAAAATTCACCGTCCATGGCGGGAATAGCTGTGCTCGCCTGAGTCCTCTTGCTGCTAAGGTTTTACTATCATGTTGCAGTCCATTCGCGAACGGGCCCAGGGCGCCATCGCCGTAATCATAGTCCTGTTTCTTTGCCTTACTTTTGCGGTTTGGGGGGTGGAATCCTACCTGAACGAGGCACGCAAGGTCGTCGTCGCCGAAATTAATGGCGACGAGATCGAACTCTCAGAATATCAGGCAACTTTTCAACGTCTGCGCCAGCGCGCGCAAGCAGAATTGGGCGATGCATTCGACTCTACGGTGTGGTCACAAGACGCTACGAAGCGAAAAGCCCTCGATTATTTGGTTGAGGAACGCGTGCTTACCCAGAATGTCGATCGCGCACGACTCCGTTTAAGTCCGGAGCAGGTTGCAGAATTTTTGAAAACTTCACCGAATTTTCAGGTTGATGGCAAATTTTCCAGCGAACGCTATACGCAAGTAACAAGCGCGCTCGGTTTCAGCGAGCAGGCCTACGAAGCACAGGCCCGCAAGGATTTGGCGCTTCAGCAACTCCGCACGGGAGTCGTTGCGTCAGCCTTTATTACGCCGCAGGAACTCGCGCGCGTAGAGCAACTTGAGGGCGAGACGCGGACAGTAGGTTATGCGGTGATCGTGCCCACTGATAGCGCGAAGGAGACGATCTCCGAACAGGACGTGAGTTCGTATTTTGCCGCACACCAAGAAGACTATCGCGTTGAAGACAAAGTTGCGCTCGAGTTTGTTGAGCTGAAGCTGGAAGATCTCGCGCCCGGTGTCACGGTTTCTGATCAAGAGTTGCAACAGTACTACGCTACTCATAAGGCCGATTTCACGATCGAAGAGCAACGCAACGCAAGCCACATTCTGGTCCAACTCAAGGCCGACGCGACGAGCGCCGAAGATGCTGCGGCCAAGCAAAAAGCCGCAGAGCTCCGAAAATTGGTACTCGACGGTAAACCGTTCGCCGAGGTCGCCAAGGCCCAATCGGACGATATCGGCTCGCGTGCAGAGGGTGGTGCGACCGGCTTATTTGGGCGCGGCGTGATGGCGCCTGAATTTGAGCAGGCGGTTTTCAGCATGCAGGTCGACGATCTCAGCGAACCCATTAAAACAAGCTTCGGTTATCACATTATTAGGTTGGTAGAAATCAAACCGGGCGGGGTTACCCCGTTGGCAGAAGTGCGCTCGGAAGTTGAACAAAAAGTCCGTCACGAGAAAGCTGAAGAACTTTACTACGAAACGGCCGAGCGCTTCAGCGATACTATTTACGAACATCCGGATTCGCTCGCCGAAGCTGCGGAACAACTCGCGATGAAAATCGAGACTGCGAGCCTGCAGTCACGGGCAGAAGTTGCCGCCATGTTTAGTTCGGCGGTAGCGGATGCAGTGTGGGAGCCAGAAGTCCTTACCCAGGGATTGGCGAGCACCCCGGTCGAAATTGGTGACAATAGGATTGTCGCGGTGCGAGTTACCCAATACGAACCATCACACTTACCAAGTCTGGATCAGGTACAAGCCGCGGTAGTCGCCGAATTGCAGTCGCGTCATGTGCGCGATGCAGCCAAGGCGCGTGGAGAAGAGCTTCTGGCGCGCCTGAAAAAAGGCGAGGCGGGTTCCAAAATTTCCGCAGAGGCTGGACTCAAGTGGGAAGACTTCAAAGACGCTGGTCGTGAAGATCCGCGACTGAACCGCGCAGTATTGCGAGCCGCCTTTAAAGCACCGGTCGAAAAAGCTGATGACAAGGCTCATCTTGGCGTTGAATTCGGGAACGGCAATTATGCACTGGTCGAAGTCTCCAAGCCGACAGCTCCGGCGAGCACGGCAGAAGCCGCCGCCGCGCCTCGCCTTAAGCAGCAATTGTTCCAGGCACGCTCAATCGCTGCTTGGCAGGATTTTGTCTCCGCCCTTAAGTCTTCCGCAAAAATCTCTGTCCATCCCGAAAAGCTTTAGGGCACCTCTAAAAATCCGCTGAAGGCGCGCTGGCTGCGTTGCAAGCGGGCTCAAAATGCTCATTTACTCCCTGTAAACTCGGCTTTTTCGTCCGCTTGCGCCTTGCCAGCATCGTCTTGATCGAATCTTTAGAGGTGTCCTTAAGCGAACCGCGACCGGCCACTACAGAGCTCCAGAATTCTGTAACAGCTGGTCCTGGCGCGGTCTCAGTTCATCCCCGTCATTCCCATGATGCTATAGCCGCCATCGGCGTAAGTTATCTCGCCGGTGATGGCTGAAGCCATATCCGAACACAGGAACGCTGCCACATTGCCGACTTCTTCAATGGTGATGTTGCGGCGTAGTGGCGCGGCCTTTTCTACGTGCTCAAGAAACTTTCGCATGTCCTTAATGCCCGAGGCGGCCAAGGTTCGAATAGGACCGGCGGAAATGGCATTTACCCGAATGCCTTCCGGCCCCAGGCTCTCGGCCATGTAACGTACATTGGCCTCCAGGCTCGCTTTAGCGAGACCCATCACGTTATAGCTCGGCATTGTGCGTACCGCACCGAGATAACTTAAGGTTAGCATCGCACCCTTGCGACCTTGCATCAGGCGCCGTGCCGCGTTGCCAAGGGCTGCGAAACTGTAGGAACTTATTTCATGGGCGACCCGAAACCCTTCGCGGGTTACCGACTCGAGATACTCTCCCTGCAGCTCTTCACGTGGTGCATACGCAATCGAATGAACCAGAATATCGAGATGATCCCAGTAGTCGTCCAGTAGATTGAAGACGTTTTGAATTTCCTCGTCGCTTTGAACTTCGCACGGCAGCGCGATCTCTGATCCACATTCGGCGGCGAAGTCTTCCACACGGGAGCGCAGCCGCTCGTTCTGATAGGTGAACGCCAGTTCCGCACCTTCGCGCCGCATCGCCTGTGCAATTCCCCAGGCAATGGATTTGTTGCTCGCCACACCGACGATGAGAGCTTTTTTCCCCTCTAGTATTCCCATGACGCGCGTTCCCTCTGTCGAGATTTGAGTGGATTCTGGTGCCCCGCTGTTGCTGGCAGGCGAGCAAAGTGTACAGTGCCGTGGAGTATCCTGTCCCGTATTCAAAGGGCACGTCTTTGCATCAACCAAATACTGTAGGCGCGCACGAAAAGTAGCTAGGGGCAGAAGGCATTGAGAATTGGAAATTGGGTCCGCGCCATGCGCAGACCAGGCCGACTGATACTCGCTTTCGCCGCGGGGTGGGCCGCCCAAAATAGCAGTGCGGTGGAACCCTGGAACGCGCCTTACTCAGCAGCCGAGCGCGCGCAGTCGATATTCTTCACAACCTTTCAGGAGCGCCCTAAGCATCTCGATCCAGTTTCGGCGTACAGCGAGAACGAATGGTTGTTTACCGGGCACATTTACGAGCCACCACTGCAGTATCACTTTCTTAAGCGACCGTACGAATTGGTTCCCTTGACGGTACTCGCAGTTCCTACTGCGGCCTATTTTGACGCCGCGGGGCGCGAGCTCCCAAGTGATGCGGCAGATGCGCTCATCGCGCGGGTTGTCTACCGCCTGACCTTACAGCCTGGAATTCGCTATGCGCCGCATCCTGCACTCGCACGAGATCAGCGCGGCAAGCTGCGCTATCACGACATGCATCGCGAGGAGCTCAGAAAGATTTCTGGTGTGGAGGGGTTCCCGGAAACTGGGACCCGCGAATTGATCGCGGAAGATTACGTCTACCAGATCAAACGTCTCGCGCACCCTCGGCTGCACTCACCGATTTTCGGCCTGATGAGCCGCTACATCCTTGGTCTTAAAGATCTTGCGCGGCATCTAAATGATTTGGCCCCGGCAGACCAGGCGTATCTTGATCTACGAGCCTTTGATTTGCCGGGCGCCAGAGTTATTGATCGGTACACCTTCGAGATCACCTTGGCCGAGAAATATCCACAATTTAACTACTGGTTAGCCTTGCCATTCTTTGCCCCGGTACCGTGGGAAGCAGATGCGTTTTATGCGCAGGCAGGTATGGCTGAAAAGAATTTATCGCTCGACTGGCATCCGCTCGGCACTGGTCCCTACCAGCTTAAAGAAAACAATCCAAATCGACGTATGGTGTTACGCCGCAATTCGAATTTTCACCGCGAATTCTTTCCGACAGAAGGTAGCGCAGAAGATGCTTCGCTAGGATTTCTCGCGGACGCAGGGGTCCGCCTGCCAATGATTGATGAAATTCGCTTTGTCCTGGAGAAGGAAAATATCCCTGAATGGAACAAATTCCTGCAAGGGTATTACGACAGTTCCGCGATCGCGCCGGATGGTTTCGACCAGGCGGTGCGTTTTAATTCGCAGGGCCAGCCTGAGCTGACCCCGCTGATGGAGGCACGCGACATTCAACTCAGCGTGGCGACCCAGCTCTCCATCAGCTACATCGGATTCAACATGCTGGATCCAGTCGTGGGCGGCGCTAGTGAGCGTGCAATCCTGCTTCGTCGCGCGATCGCGATCGCCGTCGATTTCGAAGAGATGATTTCGATTTTTGGTAACGGACGGGGAATCCCCGCGCAAGGACCGCTGCCGCCGGGTATTTTCGGCCACCGCGCGGGAGCGCGCGGAATCAATCCGCTGGTCTACACCTGGCGCGACGGCTATGCCAGGCGCAGATCTGTGGCGGAAGCAAAGTCGATTTTGCAAACGGCAGGCTATCCGAACGGCACCGATCCGGCGACCGGTTCACCGCTCGTGCTGTATTTTGATGCGACGACTTCAGGACCGGACATGAAATCGCTGTTCAGCTGGTATCGTAAGCAGTTCGCTAAGCTTGGCATCGACTTGGTAATCCGCAGTACGGACTACAATCGATTCCAGGACAAAATGCAGAAAGGTCAGGCGCAGATTTTTAGCTGGGGCTGGAATGCTGATTATCCCGACCCAGAAAGTTTTCTGTTCCTGCTCTACGGTCCGAATGGTAAGGCGCGCTTCGGGGGTGAAAATGCCGCTAATTACGCCAGCCCAGAATTCGATAAGCGGTTCCTCCAGATGCGTAATCTCCCCAATGGGATCGCGCGACAGCAGGTCGTTGATGAGATGGTGGAAATAGTGCGACGCGAGGGGCCATGGTTGTGGGGTTTCCACGCCCAGGCTTATTCGCTACAGCACGCCTGGGTTGGTAACTCAAAGCCGAATTTGATGGCGCACAACACCTTGAAGTATCGTCGACTTGCGCCAGATCTACGCGTCGCGCGCCAGCGCGACTGGAACCCTCCGGTGAGCGGGATTTTGCTCGGCATACTTCTAATCGTCCTCGCGAGTGCTATCCCTGCCGTACTCGGACAGTTACGTCGGCGACGCGCAACTGCGCTATGACGGCGTATCTAATCCGTCGAATCCTGTATGCGTTGCCCATCTTGGTGGGGATCAACATCCTTACCTTCAGTTTGTTCTTTGTGGTCAATTCGCCAGATAACATGGCAAGAATGCATCTGGGCGAACGGCACGTGACCCAGGAATCCGTTGAAATATGGAAACGTGCGCACGGCTATGATCTGCCATTGCTCTGGAACGCGACCGCACCCAGCACCCAAAAATTGACGCGGACGATCTTCTACCAGAATTCGTTAAGCCTGTTCACGTTGCAATTTGGTCGTTCGGATGGCGGACGCGATATCGGTTACGATCTGCAGCAACGCATGTTGCCAAGTCTGGCCATCGCGCTGCCAGTCCTGGTGCTTGAACTGGTGCTCGCAATCTCTCTTGGTTTAATGGTGGCGCTGCTACGAGGGTCCTATTTTGATCGCTGGATAACCCTTGCTTGCGTGGCGGCGATGTCCATTTCCAGTCTCTTTTTTATTATCGCGGGACAATTCTTTGTGGCAAAGCTGCTGCGCCTAACGCCAATCTCTGGCTATGACGATGGATTTGCCGCGCTTAAGTTCCTGGCCCTGCCAGTGTTGGTGCAGGTGGCGGCAGGCCTCGGCGCCAGCGTGCGCTGGAAGCGCACGGTATTTCTCGAAGAAATTTCCAAAGACTATGTGAGAACCGCCTGGGCCAAGGGCTTGACTGAAAATCAGGTGTTGTGGCGTCACGTGCTGCGCAATGCCTTGTTGCCCTTGTTGACCGCCATCGTGGTGACGTTGCCGAGCCTGTTTCTGGGTAGTCTGATCACGGAATCATTTTTTGCGGTCCCGGGACTGGGAAGCTATACGATCGACGCGATCCAGAATCAGGACTTTGCGATCGTGCGCGCCATGGTGTTTCTTGGTTCGTTGCTCTACATGCTGGGTCTAGTGCTGACAGATATTTCCTATGCATGGGCCGATCCGCGCGTGCGTTTGGCAGTGAATTGATTCCATGAAGCTCGCATTGTTGACCACCGATGTCGCGCTGCTAAGCGCGCTGGCAGGGCTTGTCTGCTACTTCTGGTCACTCAGGCACAATAAACTTGCGCGCCAACGTTGGCAGACAGTTCTCAGGACGTCGACTGGCGGTAGCGCGGCGATTGTGTTGCTGGTGTATGTGACAATTGCTGGGCTTGATTCGTGCCGTTTTAAAGCTGAAGGTGAGACGTTTACGGCCCTCGACAAGCTGCTGTGGCCGCTGCGCAGTCAGGTCGAGACCACCTACTCTGCGCCTTTCGCGGCTTATGGCTACGCGAAGGAAACCCGCTACGCAGCGGGTGGTAAAACGGCGCGTGACTATCCGCGGCTTCTGTATGGCGGGCGGCATCTGCGAGATCCGGCGCAAGACCGCGCCGGCGATCTGCGCTGGCGAGGGGCGCTTGGAGGGCTGCTGGGATTGGCTGGGTTTAGCGCACTCTTGGGCTTAATTGCGGTGGTGCGCGGACGTAATCTGGCGCATTTCTGGCTACCGCTTGCAACGCGGGCCTGGCGTGCGCAAGCACTGGTGCTCGGCATTGTCTGCGTGCTCTGCGGCCTAATTTGCGCATTAGCTTCAGCCTATCATTTGTTGGGTACCGACAAAGTCGGTAGCGACGTGCTCTATCTCACCCTCAAGAGTATCCGCACGGGCCTCGTGCTGGGCGTCGTTTCTTCACTGATTGCACTCCCGCTCGCGGTGACACTCGGAATCGCCGCCGGTTACTTGGGAGGATGGGTGGATGATCTCGTGCAATATCTCTACACCACGTTGTCGTCGATTCCGGGTGTGCTGTTGATCGCGGCAGCGGCGCTGTCTCTCGACCTTTTGCTGCAGCAGCGGGCGGGCGCCTTTGCGTCGCTGGTGTCGCGCGCCGACATGAAATTGCTCGCGCTGTGTCTGGTGCTTGGCCTGACCGGCTGGACTAGTCTGTGCCGGCTGTTACGCGCCGAAACGCTAAAACTCCGTACCATCGAGTTCGTGACCGCGGCACGTGCCTTAGGCGGCACTCCAGGCCAGATTCTGGTTCGCCATTTGCTGCCCAATACTTTTCACTTGGTCATCATCACCACCGTGCTCAGCTTCAGTGATCTAGTGCTTGCCGAAGCGGTTTTGACGTATATCGATATCGGCGTCGACCCGAGCATGGAAAGCTGGGGCAATATGATTAATGGCGCGCGCCTTGAGTTGGCGCGCGAACCCGTTGTCTGGTGGTCGCTGGTGGCGGCCTTGTGCGGGATGTTCGGCCTAGTGTTGGCGGCCAATCTATTCGCCGATGCGGTACGCGATGCATTCGATCCACGCCTGCGTGGCGTATTACTTGCGACGCCGCGTTAGCCGCTGATGTTGTTATTAGAAATTCAGGCATTGGTGATCGAAGTGGGCGAAGGCGCCGCTGCGACGCCGGTAGTGGCGGGCATTGATCTGCAGGTAGAAAAAGGCCGCACGACCGTGCTGGTTGGCGAATCAGGCAGTGGCAAGTCGATGACCGCGCTCGGCGTGGTGCGACTATTGCCATCAGCCGCGCGCATCAGGCAGGGCGCGATCAAACTTTGCGGGCAGGATCTCCTGCGCCTGCCCGAACACCAAATGTGCGAGGTGCGTGGCGCTCGGATCGGTTTCGTGTTTCAGGAACCGCAGTCCGCGCTTAACCCGGTCATGAAAGTAGGCGATCAAATCGGCGAGGTTTTGTCACGCCATCTTGGTCTGCACGGCAAATTGCGTCGCGAACGGGTCGCGGAATTGTTGGCGTCTGTGGAGATTGACGATCCGCGTCAGCGTATGACGGAATATCCGCACCAATTTTCGGGGGGCATGAAGCAAAGGGTGATGCTGGCAATTGCATTGGCGGGCGAACCAGAGTTACTGATTGCAGATGAGCCCACCACCGCCTTGGATGTTTCCACACAAGCGCAGATTCTGACCCTACTTCAGCGCGAACAGCAGCAACGTGGCATGGGTATGCTCTTCATCACCCACGATCTCGCGGTGGCACATCAGGTTGCGGATACATTGGCGGTGATGAAAGGCGGCGCTTTGGTTGAAGTCGGCTCGCGCACACAGATATTCTCCGCGCCGACGCAACCGTATACCAGGCATTTGCTCGCCGTGTCGCCGCGGGTCGATCCGGCGGTAGTTCCGCTGGCAAAGGCGATCGTGACGCATCCGCCCTTGTTGGAAATTCAAGGACTCTCGGTCACGTTTCCGCGTCGAGGCGGACTTTTCAAGCGGGTGGTGGCACAAATTGCCGCGGTGAAGGCGATCGATCTCACAGTGCAAGCCGGTGAAACGGTGGCGGTTGTTGGTGAATCTGGCTCGGGTAAGACCAGCCTCGGGCGAAGTGTGCTGCGCCTGTTGGACGCCTCCGCCGGCTCAGTGAGCTTTCTCGGTCAGAATCTTTTTCAGCTTGATGGGGCGCGCCTACGCCGCGCCCGGCGCGATCTCCAAATCGTGTTTCAGGACCCGTTCGCGGCGATGAATCCCCGGCTCACTGTGCAGCAGATCATTGAAGAGGGCATGGTGTCGTTGGGGCTTGGCGGCAGCGCGCGCGCGCGGATTGCGCGCGTTGAGCAGTTACTTGCCTTGGTCGGATTGGAAGTTAATTCTCGGTACCGCTTCCCGCACGAATTCTCAGGGGGCCAGCGGCAACGGATCAGCATCGCGCGCGCACTCGCAGTGGAGCCGAAGTTGTTGGTCTGCGACGAACCGACGAGCGCACTCGATGTCTCGGTGCAAGCGCAAATCCTGGATTTGTTGCGTACGCTGCAACAGGAGATGGGGCTCGCTTATCTCTTTATTACGCACAATCTGGGGGTGGTGGCGCAGATCGCACACCGCGTGGTGGTGATGCATCGCGGAAGCATTGTCGAGTCCGGCACCACGCAGCAGGTTTTATTCGCGCCGAGGCATGCTTATACGCAGAGCTTATTGGCGGCGGTGCCACGCCTTCCGTGATGTCGGCAACTGCGAGCCCCATCTTACGTGACGATCTCCGCGCACTGCTCAGAGTGGGCTGGCCGCTCATCTTGAACAATCTTTTCAGTATCGGCGTGAATGTGTCGGATACACTCATGGTTGGCCGACTCGGTGCGACCCAACTGGCCGCATTGTCTATCGGCTCCAGTTTGTGGCTTGGCATCTTTCTCGGTGGACTAGGTATTCTGATGGCGCTCGGTCCGACCGTCGCGCAACATTACGGCGCGGGTCGCCTTGCTGAAATCGGTCACGATACGCGCCAAGCGATTTGGCTCGCACTCGCGATTTCTGGTGTGGTGGTCGCGCTTATGCATGCCGTCGAGCCATTATTACGCTGGCTCGAAATCGAGCCAGAAGTTCGCCTGTTGAGTGTGGCTTACCTGCACGCGCTAGCGTTCGGGGCACCTGGCCTGTATCTCTATCATGTATTGCGGCAAATGAATGAAGGCATCGGCAGAACGGTCCCGATCATGGTCGTGACTGGGATCGCGCTGGCGATCAACGTCGGGTTAAGTTACTGCTTTATTTTTGGTAAGTATGGCGCGGCACCACTTGGCGTGATTGGCAGTGCGGTGGGCAGCAGCATGAGTTTCTGGTGCATGTTGATCATGCTTACTCTCTACGTGTGGTGGCATCCGTTCTATGCACGGTTTCAGCTGTGGACCGACGTCAGCAAGCCCGACCGTCAGGCGCTAAGTCGACTGGTTGGTTTGGGCGGACCGATTGGCTTGTCATTGCTGTTACAGGCTGGCTTATTCACCAGCCTTGCCCTTCTGATGGGCACCTTGGGCACCACCTTTGCGGCCGCCCATCAGATCACTTTGAACTATGCGGGGCTGGTGTTCATGCTGCCGCTCGGCCTGGCGTTTGCCACTGCCGTGCTCGTTGGGCAGGCGATTGGTCGCCAGGCGCCGCGCGAGGCGCGCCGGATCGGGTTGGTGGGTATCGGGGTTTGCTGCATGCTCGCGACGACCGTTGGCATCGTCACGTTTTTCTACGCGCCGCTGATTGCACGCGCCTACACCCACGACGAGGTCGTGATCGCGCTCGCCAGTTCGTTGTTAGGGATTTCGGCGATTCTGCAGATGGGAGACGGTACTCAGAGCGCGGCGGCAGGCGGGTTGCGCGGCTTGAAAGACACCCGGGTACCGATGCTGATAAATGGCAGCATCTACTGGGGCATCGGCTTCTCGACGGCGTACCTGCTTGGCGTGGTGCTGAATTGGCGGGCGCAGGGCATTTGGTGTGGGTTGACACTCGCGCTGGGGGTGGCGGCGGTCACCCTAACTTTGCGGTTTCGCTACATTGCATCGCGCCATATCGCGCTCAGTGAAGGGCAGGTGAACAATCGCTAAGCTGTGTTGCAGCCCGTAGGGATTGGCCTCCCTTATCGGTCGGATGCTCAGCTAGAATCAAGGCCCATTTTTCAGTTGTGGCGACCACCGGCGCTTAAATTTTGATGTCACCGCTATTCTTGATTTTGTTGGTGGATATGGCGGCTAAGGAAGCCGCGCCAGAGACGATGGTGCTCGATCTAGATCGCCTCGCGGGCAATTATGAGCAACCTGCTTCGCGGTGTCCCGCGACCGCGACAGGGAGCGCATTCTGCACGCCGCACGCGACTGATCGCTTAGTGATTCAAAAAATAGGCACTGAGAATGCGCGCATTGTCGTGCATAGCCACCAAAACGGTGATCACGAATGTCATCTCGATGGAGTCGCAAATTTGCGCGGTGCCGACCTGCAGTATTGTCTGGAGTACGAGCCCGGAACCTGTGTAACGCTGACTCAAGACGCCGGCCATCTCAAACTGAAGGTCACCCTTGACGGCGATTATTACGTACCGTTCTGCGGCAGCCGGGCCACGCTCGACGGGCTGACATTCGATAAACGTTCCCAATTGTCACCTCAGCCGTGCCAGCGGCAACCTTAGGATCCTGGTCGAAATAATCTTTACATTCGGCTGCTCAGGAACACCCTCAGTGGCGACAAGATAATTTCGACCAGGGTCCTTAGCGCGTTGCTTCGCGCATCGTCACAAACTCTTCTGCGGCTGAAGGATGAATTCCGATCGTCGTGTCGAATTGGCGCTTGGTTGCACCGGCGCGCAATGCGACGGCGAATCCCTGCAGGATTTCGCCCGCGTCTTCCCCGCACATATGAACGCCGAGTACGCGATCATCGACCGGATTCACCACCAGCTTCATGAACGCGCGTTCTTTTTCGCGACTAATGGTGTAGCGCAGAGGCGTAAACTCAGAAGTAAAAATCCGCACGTCACCAAATTTTTCGCGCGCGGCTTCTTCGCTATAGCCAACTGTACCAATGGGCGGTTGGCTGAAGATCGCAGTGGGGATGAAATCGTAATCGACGTGGGTTTCCTGTTGCGCGAATAGTCGGCGCGCGAGCTGCATCCCTTCGGCGAGTGCCACAGGCGTCAGATTGACACGGTTAGTGACGTCGCCTATCGCATAGATTGAAGGCACATTGGTGCGGTACTGGGCATCAACGATGATTGCGCCATCGTGCGCCAGCTGCACGCCGCACTCCGCCAGACCAAGCCCTGCCGAGTTGGGCGCGCGGCCCGTGGCATACAGCACTGTATCGCAGGCGAGTGAACTGCCATCGCTTAAGGTCAACTGCAATTCGCGGCCAACACGCGCGATCTGCGTCACGTCTGAATTGAATTTTAACTGGAGGCCTTTGTGGGTCATCTGTCCGGCCAGAAATTGGCGGGTCTCGGTATCGAAGCCGCGCAGGAATAAATCTCCACGGTAGACTTGGGTAACTTCGGCGCCCAGGCCATGCAGAATGCCGGCGAATTCGACTGCGATATAGCCGCCGCCGACTACGACTGCCCGGCGCGGCAGGGTCGGTAGAAAGAATGCCTCGTTCGAGGTGATGGCGAGTTCACGCCCGGGAATTTCCGGCACAAAGGGCCAGCCGCCGGTGGCCATTAAAATATGGGCAGCCGTGTAGTGTTTGCCCGCCATCGCCACGGTGTGCGCATCGATTAGCGTGGCGCGGCACTCGAACACCTGGCAACCCGCGTTCTGGAGTAGCCGCAGGTAGATGCCATTAAGGCGCGTGATTTCAGTATTTTTATTGGCGACAAACTCCGGCCAATTGAGTTCGGGCGGTGTGCCATGCCAGCCGTAACCGGCGGCGACTTCGAAGTCGTGGCGCACGCGCGAGCCGTACACGAACAGTTTTTTTGGAATGCACCCGACATTGACACAGGTCCCGCCAAAGTAGCGTTCTTCAGCGATGCCTACTTTGGCGCCGAAAGTCGCGGCCATGCGCGCGGCACGCACGCCGCCCGAGCCGGCGCCGATCACAAAAAAATCAAAATCGTAGGGTTTGGTCATCGGTCGTATTCCCAAGCTTCCGGGATGTGGTGTCTGAGTAGCGCCAGATAATGACACGCGGGGTTGGTGTGCGTGTAGTGGCTTGTCTGCAAGGCGAGGCTGTGCGCGGAGTGTCCCCGGTCTCCGTCCTCGCGACTCCCATCCCCCAGTGGGGCCCAGTCGCTGCGGGCGGAGACTGGGGACACTCCGCTTTTGGTTCTGTGGCGTTTTCCTTTATCCCCCGCGCCGGTGATCTAGAATGATAGCCCCGCTTATCGCAGAGCACTTCAATGTCACATTCATCGATTCAGAACCCTACAGTTGCCGTGGAAATGGTAGAAGTAGGTCCGCGCGATGGGCTCCAGAGTCAAACCACGCTCATCGATACCGAGACCAAGCTGGCGTTTATCCACCGGCTGGTGGCAGCAGGCGTAAAGCGCATTGAAGCGGTGAGTTTCGTTAACCCCAAACGGGTGCCGCAAATGGCGGATGCGGATGAGATCATCAAGCGCCTGCCCCAGGAATCTGATGTGCGTTTTATCGGATTGGTGCTCAATACACGGGGCTTCGAACGGGCCGCGGCGGCGGGCCTGCGCGAAATCAACTCGGTGGTGGTGGCGACTGAGACGTTTTCCCAGCGCAATCAGGGCATGTCGGTAGCGGAGATCATGGCGAGTGTCACCGTGATAGCGCGCGAAGCGCGACGCAACGGAATTTTCTGTGGAGTAACGGTGGCCGCCGCCTTCGGTTGTCCTTTTGAAGGCAGGGTGTCACTGGCGAGGGTGAGCGAACTCGTGAGTCGTCTGGCCGCACTTGATGTCGATGAAATTGCGTTGGCGGATTCGATTGGTGTGGCGGGACCAGGTGAGGTCGTTAACTTACTTCGCGAGGTAGATCGGGTTCGTGGCGCGATTCCTTTGCGGCTGCACTTTCACAATACGCGCAACACGGCGATCGCGAATATTTATGCTGGCCTGTTAGCGGGTGTGCGCGTGTTTGACGCGAGCTGTGGGGGTCTCGGCGGCTGTCCGTTTGCGCCGGGCGCGACAGGCAATGTAGCCACCGAGGATGCGCTTTACCTGTTGCAGACTTTGGGTTACACCACAGGTATTTCGCTGACAGAAATCATCGCCACCACCAAGTGGCTGGAAACACCGCTCGCGATGACCTTGCCCGCCGCGGTCAGTCGCGCTAGTCGCTTTCCGCCTGAGACGGCCTGAGCGCGACATTCGAAACTCGTAATGCGCCAAGCCGGTGATGGTCGTTCAGGATGCCGGGTCGTCTTGATTTTTGGCGCCCGCATATAACTTGGCGATGGCTTTCTTCCACTGTGCGACCGGCCTGATCGGAATGCCTGCATAGGTCCCGGATTGCAACACATGCTTGGCGACGACCGATTTGCCGAGCACGGTGACGTCGCTGCACACGTTGAGGTGCCCTGTGACACCCACTTGACCCGCCAGGGTCACGCGATCACCCAGCTTGGTGCTGCCCGAAATGCCGGTTTGCGCCACGATCAGGCATTGGCTTCCCGTCTGCACGTTATGCGCAATCATCACCAGATTATCGATCTTCGTTCCGCGGCCAATGTGTGTCGCGGTAAAGCGGCCACGATCAATGGTGGTATTGGCGCCGATCTCGACGTCGTCTTCCAGCACGACATGACCTAATTGCGGGATCTTGAGATGTTTGCCGTTGCGCTCCAGGAAACCGTAGCCATCGCCACCAATGATAGCGCCAGGTTGCAGGACAACCCGCGCACCAAGCACGCAATCCTCACGTACGACTACATGCGTGTGCAGCACGCAGTCGGGACCGACACGCGCGCGATCCATTACTGTGACACCGGGGTAGAGCGTACAGCCCGCACCAATCTGCACGTTGCGTCCGATGACAACGAACGCGCCGAGCCGTGAGCCTGCGCCAATTTGCGCCGATGGGTGGACCACAGCGGTCGGGTGCACAGTGGCGGGATTGTCATACGTCAGGCGAGTTGGTTGAAAAAGCTCCGCCGCGAGCACTATCGCCAACTCCGGATCGGTGTGCAGTAAACAGGCCTTGTTCTCCAGCGGATGGTCTGGGTGCGTGATGAAAGCCGGGATCGCGGACGCCAATGCCGCGCGGCGCTGACTTAATTTGCCGAGATACGAAAGGTGGTTTGGGAGATCATCCGAAACCCCACATAGGCCGGCTATCTCGAGCCCCGGATCGCCATTCAACTCCGCCTGCAGATGGGTCGCTATGTCGCCAAGTCGTTGCACGCGCGTTCCCCTTCATGAATCTTAATGCGTCAGAATATGTCGCCAGCCACCTCACCGATAGCTGAGTGATGCAGGCATTGGCGCCAATTGCACTATCAGGAACTGCCTTAAACGTGTCAATTTCGAAAACCAAACGCGCGGCGTTAGTGCCGCCACTTGTGAGCCCAGCGCGTGATTGGGTGTCACTAATTCTCGCCATTGCAGGCTGCTTGCTCGCGCTCTATTTGTGGCACGCGCATCGTTCCGGGAGCGTCCTGGGCTGTCCACCCGGCGGCGGCTGCGACCTGGTTCAGCAAAGTCGGTGGGCGATCTTGTGGGGAGTGCCGATCGCGGCCTGGGGCGCGGGTTTCTATGGGTTTATCGCCGTCATCGCCGGCTGGCGAACGCTCGCCGCGCGGCAGAATTTATTGCTGTTACTGACCACCTGCGGGTTCGGGATCAGTCTCTACCTCAATTTCGTCACCTGGCGTGAACTCAGGGTCAGCTGCCCGTACTGTCTGGTCTCGCTCAGTTTGCTCGGCACATTGGCCGCAGTAGCGTGGTGGCGTGCTCAGCCAGGCTATCGGATCTGGCTCGGCGCACTCGCGGGTTTGGTCACCGTGGTCAGCGTCGCTGGCCTTCATCAAAGTTTCGGCGGTTACGCGCAGGCGCTTAGTGGGCCAGAAAATCGCTATCTCAGGACGCTCGCCGAACATCTCACGCGATCCGGTGCGCGTTTT
This sequence comes from Klebsiella pneumoniae, assembly GCA_945861225.1. Classification (GTDB taxonomy): domain Bacteria; phylum Pseudomonadota; class Gammaproteobacteria; genus CAIKBL01. The sequence goes on along the minus strand of CAMATU010000013.1, from coordinate 8,159 downwards.
TATGGTGCTTCCTGGTGTCCGCACTGCCAACACCAAAAAGCTTTGTTCGGTCCGGCGTCTAAAAGGCTTCCCTACGTGGAATGTTCGCCGTTTGGGCCCGGTGCCCCGCAGGCCACCGATTGCCAGACAGCCAACATCAACAACTACCCTACCTGGGTTATCCGTGAGCGGCGTCAAGAAAAAATGTTAAGTGTGCCGGAGTTGGCAGCACTCTCAGGCTTCTCGTTACCGCCGGCAGTCGAGCAGCCAAAATGACCCTCTCGCCCGCGCGGCGCCAGCCGATACCCTGGCGGACGCTACGTGATCCCGGCCATTTCTTAAGCCTCGGGGCCGGGGCCGGGCTACTGCCTTGGACCCCGGGCACGTGGGGTTCGCTGGTAGGTGTTGGGCTGTTCTACCTATTACAGCCCTTAGACGCGGTCGCTTATTGGGGTGCGTTGAGCGCGCTCTTCGTGGTTGGAATACCGCTGTGCGGTCGCACCAGCCGCGCGCTGGGTGTTAAAGATCATGGGGCGATTGTGTGGGACGAGATCGTCGGGGTTATGATTGCGCTGGGTCTCTGCGCCACTTCTGTGCTTACACTGTGGATTGGCTTCACGGCTTTCCGAATACTCGATATCTGGAAGCCATGGCCGATCAGCCTGCTCGACCAACGGCTGGAAGGTGGATTCGGCGTGATGGCCGACGATTTGGCGGCGGGCACCGTCGCGGGGCTTGCAATCCTATTATTTAAATATCTATCATAGGGTTAAAGCAACAAACGATATTTGACATTAAAAACAAATTTTAAGGCCCGGGAATGTCAAATGTAATTAAAACTGGCCTCCTTCTAGGCGTGCTCCTCCTGATCGCGCTGCCGTTTATGGCAGGCGCAGATATCTACAAATACGTGGATAAGTACGGTCGCGTGTATCTCACCGATCGACCTGCTCATCCGGGCTATAAACGCTTAGTCAAAACCTGGAAGGGCTGGTCGGAATCCTCACACGCCAGCTCGATCAATTACCGCGCGCTAGCCGCCAATCGCAAACGTTTCAGTCGCACGATCGAACTCGCTGCGAAAAATCATAAATTACCAACTGCGCTGGTGCACGCCGTGATCACCGCCGAATCGGCCTACGATCCAAACGCGATTTCCACTGCGGGCGCAGTCGGTCTAATGCAATTAATGCCGCAAACCGCCGCACGCTACGGCGTCACGAACCGCAAAGATCCGATTTCGAACATTGCGGGCGGCACCCGCTACTTGAAGGATCTTCTAGGGATGTTTGATAACGATCTGGTGCTGGCGATCGCCGCTTATAACGCCGGCGAGGGGGCAGTTGAACATTATGGTCGCCAGATTCCGCCTTATCAGGAAACCCAGACCTATGTGCGCCGCGTGCTCAAGTACTACAACGATTACAAGAAAATGCTGATGTAGGTAGGGCGCTCGCGCGCCCTACCTGGTGGACGACGAATTTACTGGGCTATTCGTCGGTCACACAACCCTCCGACGCGGTCTTCACGGATTTAATGAATTTGTATAGCGTGCCATGGGTTGCCTTATACGGCGGCATGGTCCACTTGGCGCGGCGACGTACCATTTCTTCCTGTCCGACGGCGACGTCCAAGCGACCGCTTTCGGCATCGATGGTGATCACATCGCCGTTTTGAATTAGCGCGATTGGGCCGCCAAGCTGCGCCTCAGGAACCACGTGGCCGACCAAAAAGCCGTGTGAACCGCCTGAAAAACGGCCGTCGGTGATTAATGCAACGGCACTGCCAAGTCCCACGCCCATCAGTGCGGAGGTGGGGGTGAGCATCTCTGGCATGCCGGGCCCGCCCTGTGGACCTTCATAGCGGATGACCACCACGTCACCTTGCCTGATGGTCTTTTTTTCGAGCGCCAGCAGCATGTCCTCTTCGGAATCGTAAACTTTTGCCGGCCCGACAAAGCGCAAGCCTTCCTTCCCGGTGATCTTCGCCACTGCACCATCCGGTGCCAAATTACCGCGCAAGATTTGAATGTGACCGGTTGCCTTAATGGGGTTCGAGAGTGGCCGCAAGACTTCTTGTCCAGGGGCGAGACCGGGTAATTCGGCGAGATTCTCAGCGAGCGTTTTCCCGGTACAGGTCAGGCAGTCGCCATTCAAGAGACCATTCTCGAGCAGATATTTCATGACGGCCGGAATCCCGCCAATTTTCTGAACGTCTTCCATCACGAAGCGGCCGCTGGGTTTCAAATCCCCCAGAAAAGGGATGCGGTTAGTGACTGCCTGAAAATCATCCAGGGCGAGTTCGACGCCTGCCGCGCGGGCTATGGCGAGCAGATGCAGGACTGCGTTAGTGGAACCGCCAAGGACGGTGACCACCACCATCGCGTTTTCAAAGGCCGCGCGCGTCATGATGTCGCGTGGCTTGATATCGCGTTCCATCAGCAGGCGAATGGCGGCGCCGGCGCGGAAACACTCCTCTCGTTTGAGCGCATCCACGGCAGGAGTCGACGAGCTATAAGGGAGCGACATGCCCATTGCCTCAATCGCAGAGGCCATCGTGTTGGCGGTGTACATACCGCCACAGGCGCCAGCACCAGGGCAGGCGTGGCGCACGATTTCCGCGCGTCGCGTGTCATCGATAGTGCCCGCCAAATATGCGCCGTAGCACTGAAATGCTGAGACGATATCGAGGGTTTCACCGCGCGAATGTCCAGGTTTGATGGTGCCGCCATACACCATGAGCGCCGGGCGATTGAGACGCGCCATGGCCATGATGCAGCCCGGCATGTTCTTGTCGCAGCCGGGAATGGAGATGTTGGCGTCGTACCACTGCCCGCCCATGATGGTTTCGATCGAGTCTGCAATCACTTCACGTGATTGCAGCGAATAGCTCATGCCATCGGTGCCCATCGAGATCCCATCACTCACGCCAATCGTGTTGAAGCGCATGCCAACCATCCCAGCGGCTTCAACCCCAGCCTTCACGTGCTCGCCTAATTGCAGCAAGTGCATATTGCAGGGATTGCCCTCGAACCACATGCTGGCGATGCCAACTTGCGGTTTGTCCAGATCTTCACGCGTTAAGCCGGTGGCATAAAGCATGGCCTGGGAAGCGCCTTGGGAGCGCGGTTGGGTGATGCGTGAGCTGTAGCGATTGAGTGGGGTGGACATGGCTGACTCCAGATTAACGTTCCGCAAAAATTGTTCCCACGCGGAACAATATCGAGCATGGATCATACCGATAAACCTCTATTGATAAACCTGGCATTGGTCGCGGCGGCTTCGAGTTGCCTTGGGGCGTGCGTAGAATGCTCGACCAACCTTGCGGGCTATTGCTAAATTGACGCCCGCTCAACCTTAAGTCTGCGCAGAATTTGATGACAACGAACCCACCGCCGCCGATTCCTGACGAGACTTCGTTCGTGCACTGGATGCGTGAGGCATCGCCTTATATGCGCGCGCACCGCGGCCAAACCTTCGTCATCTACCTCGCGGGTGAAGTTGTGGCCGCGGCAGCCTTTACGCATCTCATCCAAGATTTGACGCTGTTGTCCGGTATTGGCGTCAAGTTGGTGGTCGTACACGGCACTCAACCGCAGATATCGAGTCGACTGCAGGCCGCGGGAATCGAGGCCACGTTCAAAGGACATTTGCGGGTGACCGATATGCTTGCTCTGGCGCACGCAAAGGACGCCGCAGCCGCCGTGCGCTGTAGCATCGAGGCGCAGTTTGCGCAGGCTGCGCGAGTTCGCGCCGCCGAAAATTCGCCTTTGCGGATGGTCAGCGGCAACTATGTCATGGCACGGCCGGCCGGCATCATTGATGGCGTGGATCTGCAATTTACAGGCGAGATTCGGCGGATCGATACGCAGGCCATCGCGGCGCAGCTGCAGGTAGTGGATGTCGTGCTGATCTCCCCGTTGGGGCACTCGCCGACGGGGGAAACGTTCAGTTTGAACGCGATGGATCTCGCCACCGAAGTCGCCATTGAATTGAAGGCGAGCAAACTGCTGTTGCTTAGCCTAGGGCAACAAATTGTGGATGAACGAGGCGCGCTACTTCGCCAACTCACGCCAGGTGACGCCAGCGCTTTGCAGCACCAGAAGAGCGGGGGCAGCCAGCTACTTGGCAACGCGGTGCGGGCGTGTCAGGCGGTAGGCCGCGTGCATCTGCTCACCGCCAGCGATGGGGCGCTCCTGCTGGAACTGTTTACGCGGGACGGTATCGGCACCCTGGTTAGTAATGCGCCGTTTGATCAAATTCGTGCAGCCTCCATCGAAGACGTGGGTGGCATCCTGGATCTCATCGAGCCCCTCGAAGCCGCGGGCGTGCTGGTGAAGCGGTCGCGCGAAAAATTAGAAACGGAGATTGATTATTTTACGGTCGTCGTGCGTGACGGGGCGACGGTCGCAAGCGGTGCGCTCTACCCTTTTTTTGCGGAACAATGTGGCGAGATTGCCGGCCTGGCGGTCGCGCCGCGCTATCGTCGGCACGGCTTTGGCAGAAGCTTGCTGGCCGCGCTTGAGGCGCGCGCCCGCACGCTCGGTCTCCAGTCGGTTTTTGTGCTGACAACCCAAGCGATCCATTGGTTTCAGGAGCAGGGCTATGGGAAGATTTCGCTGGACAGGCTGCCGGGAGAACGGCGCGCGCTGTACAACTTCCAACGTAATTCGCAGGTGTTGTACAAGCGGCTAGAAGAGGTGTGAGCACGCGCAGCCTGACAGAGTTAGGGCCTCGCGGCCGCAGGTTCCGCCTAAGACCTAATAGTCGATCTTGTCGTCCACGGCGTGCCCGCGTTTCGGGATCAGCATGGTGCGATCGAATTCGCACACGACCGTGCCATCGCGTTTCTTACCGAAGGTTTTAACGGTCACCAGACCTGCTGTTGGCCGCGATTTCGATTCGCGCTTTTCCAAGACTGTGGATTCAGCGTAAAGCGTGTCGCCGACGAACACCGGGTTCGGCAACTTGATTTCTTTCCAACCCAGGTTTGCGATGGCCTTCTGACTCACGTCGCTCACACTCATGCCGGCCACTAGCGCCACGGTAAAGGTACTGTTAACCAGCGCACGCCCGAACTCCGACCCCGCCGCATACTCGTTGTCGAAATGCAGCGGATGGGTATTCATCGTGAGCAAGGTGAACCAGATATTGTCGTTCTCGGTGACCGTGCGACCGGGGCGATGCTGGTAGGTATGACCGACTTCAAAGTCTTCGAAATACCGGCCAAAGGTTTCGCGGAAAACGTTCGGCGCGACTTCGATGACAGACTTAACCATGCGCTCCGCCGGTCACACTGCGCCGACGACTTTTTCTTCGACCTCGATATCAATCGCGATATCGTCGTCACGGACTGTCACCACCACGTGGCCGCCATTCGACAGGCGCCCGAACAGCAATTCTTCAGCCAGCGCCTTCTTCATCTTTTCGCGAATCAACCGACTCATCGGGCGGGCGCCCATCAGCGGGTCGTAGCCGTGTTCGGCCAGCCATGCACGGGCCGCTTGATCGACGTCCAAGGTAACCTTCTTACTGTCCAATTGGCTTTCGAGTTCGACCAGAAATTTATCGACCACATGCGCGATGGTGCTGGGATCGAGTGCTTTGAACTGAATGATGGCATCGAGCCGGTTGCGGAACTCGGGACTGAAGGTGCGCTTGATCGCTTCACCAGCATCACTGGCATGATCTTGTAACGTAAAGCCCATCGAAGAGCGGCTGATGCGCTCCGCACCGGCATTCGTGGTCATTACGATAATCACATTGCGGAAATCAGTCTTGCGTCCGTTGGCGTCAGTCAAAGTGCCGTGGTCCATCACTTGCAACAGCACATTGAACACATCCGGATGCGCCTTTTCCATTTCGTCGAGCAACAACACCGCGTGTGGTTGTTTGTGCACCGCTTCGGTTAGCAGGCCACCGGTGTCAAAGCCCACGTAGCCGGGCGGTGCCCCAATCAGTCTGGAGACGGTATGTCGTTCCATATACTCAGACATATCAAAACGAATGAGTTCGATCCCCATCACCCGCGCGAGCTGCCGCGTGACTTCGGTCTTGCCCACGCCAGTCGGGCCGGCAAACAGGAATGAACCAATAGGTTTTTCAGTATTACCCAACCCGGAGCGCGACATCTTGATTGCAGTGGCTAATGTCGCAATCGCTTCATCCTGCCCGAACACCACCATTTTTAGATCACGATCCAGGTGCTGCAAAACTTCACGATCTGAGGTTGAGACAGTTTTGGGGGGTATCCGGGCGACTTTAGCCACGATCTCCTCAATTTCAAATGTGCCGACAGTTTTCTTGCGCCGCGAAGGCGGTGCGAGCCGTTGCCGTGCACCGGCTTCGTCGATGATGTCGATGGCCTTGTCGGGCAGATGCCGGTCATTGATGTAACGGTTCGTTAGCTCTACTGCCGAGCGCAGCGCTTGATTGGTGTATTTGACGTCGTGATGCTCTTCGAAGCGCGACTTCAGGCCTTGCAGAATCTTGATGGCTTCATCGACCGAAGGTTCGGGCACATCGATTTTCTGAAAGCGACGCGACAGTGCACGATCCTTCTCGAAAATCCCGCGGTACTCTTGATAGGTCGTTGAGCCAATGCATTTAATCTCGCCGGAGGCCAGCATGGGCTTGATAAGATTGGACGCATCCATCACCCCGCCCGAGGCGGCACCTGCACCGATAATGGTGTGAATTTCGTCGATGAAAAGCACTGCCCCTGGCTCGCGTTTCAATTGCGAGATCACCGCTTTGAGGCGCTTTTCAAAATCCCCGCGATATTTCGTACCGGCCAGCAAGGCACCCAGGTCTAGCGAGTAGATTGTTGAGTTATGCAGAATGTCTGGCGTTTCCTTATCGACGATCTTCTTCGCCAAGCCTTCCGCAATCGCGGTCTTACCGACCCCGGCTTCACCGACATAAAGCGGATTATTTTTGCGTCGCCGGCACAGGATTTGAATCGTGCGTTCGATTTCTTCATGGCGCCCGATTAAAGGATCGATCTTACCTTTGCGTGCTTGCTCATTGAGATTGGTGCAGAACTGATCGAGTGCGGTCTTACTCGCTTCGCCACCTTCGCCGTCTTCTTCGTGATTTGCATTGGTCTCTGACGGGGTGTCGTCATCGGCGATTTTGGAGATCCCGTGTGAAATGCAATTCACCACATCGAGCCGGGCGATGTTTTGCTGATTGAGCAGGAACACGGCCTGCGATTCGCGCTCGCCAAAAATGGCGACCAGGACATTTGCCCCGGTGACTTCCTTCTTGCCGGAAGACTGCACATGAAATACCGCGCGCTGCAGCACCCGTTGGAAGCCTAGGGTGGGTTGCGTGTCGCGGTCTTCATCGTCTGGCAACACGGCAGAATTCTCGCGGATAAAATCCACTAACTGTCGGCGCAGTTGATTTAAGTCGGCGCCGCAGGCGCGCAGGACCTTGGCTGCAGTGGGGTTGTCGAGTAACGCGAGGAGGAGATGCTCGACCGTCATGAATTCATGACGCTGCTCACGCGCGGCCTTAAATGCCAGATTCAGTGTGACTTCGAGTTCTTTGCTTAGCACATTGCCATCCTACCTCCGCGTATCGCGGTATCCGGGTTGTCCTAGGCCAGTTCTAGCGTACAGAGTAAGGGGTGTTGGTTCTCGCGGGAATAGGCATTTACATGTGCAACCTTGGTTTCCGCGATTTCATGCGTATAAACGCCACAAATTCCCTTGCCTCGCGTGTGGACTTCGAGCATCACACGGGTTGCCGCTGTGCGATCAAGGCTGAAAAATTTCTCCAGCACGAGCACCACGAACTCCATGGGCGTGTAATCGTCATTGAGCATGATGACCTTATACAGCGGCGGCGTCTTGGTGCGCGGAGGTGCTTCCTGCACTGCAAGCCCGGAATCGCGTTCAGTTTCCTGTTTTTTCGCCATGCGCTTAGTTCTGGGACCATCGTTGTGAATTGAATTCAGGCCTGGATTATACGGGTACCAATTCCGCCCGCGAACTAATCTCCGCGCGATGCATCGTTGAGGCGTCCTTTTAATTGGTTCGTCAGTAAAACCTGTGGGTGAGTTCTGGCTCGGGCAGTTTTCCAAGTGCATGATAGAGCGCGATTTCCATCATGCCAAACGTTCGGAAGCCGTAAGCTTTTCTCATAGTGACTTTGGCTTTGTTGTTCAAGCCTTCG